>DAIPIU010000040.1:0-24895 GCA_036770645.1 Rubrimonas sp.
TCAGCGTGAAGGCCTCCGACGTGTTCCTGACCGCCGCCGCCTACCAGGCGCTGGCGGACGCCTGCGACCACCCCCTGCACCTCGGCGTCACCGAATCCGGCAGCCTGAACGCCGGCACCGTGAAATCCGCCATCGGGCTGGGGAACCTGCTGTGGGCGGGCATCGGCGACACGCTGCGGGTGTCGCTGTCGGCCGACCCGGTCGAGGAGGTGCGCGTCGGCTACGAGATCCTCAAGTCGCTGAACCTGCGCCACCGCGGGGTGACCATCATCTCCTGCCCGTCCTGCGCCCGGCAGGGCTTCGACGTGATCCGCACGGTCGAGACGCTGGAGAAGCGGCTTGAGCACATCAAGACCCACATGACGCTGTCCATCATCGGCTGCGTTGTGAACGGGCCGGGCGAGGCGCGCGAGACCGACATCGGCTTCACCGGCGGCGGCGCGGGATCGGGGATGGTCTATGTTTCGGGGCTCCAGAGCCACAAGATGAGCAACGGGAAGATGATCGACCACCTCGTCGAACTGGTCGAGAAGCGGGCCGAGGCGATCGAGGCCGAGCGCGCGGCGGCGAAGGCCGCGGACGGCGCGCAGGCGGCGGAGTGACCCGCCGGCGCTTCGCCCCGCGCGCGCTGGGGCTGGCCGCGCTGGCGCTGACGGTCGCCGGGCTCGCCTACATCCGCGTCTCCGCAGGCGATCCGGCCGAATGGCACGCCGATCCGCTGGAGATGACGCGCACCGAGCGGCCCAACGACTTCCAGGCGCTGCCCCCCGGCAAGCCCGGCGACATCGAGAGCCCCGTCTTCGCGATGCCGGCCGCGGAGCTTGCCCGCCGTTTCGACGCGGTGGCGCTGGCCCAGCCGCGCACGCGGCGGCTGGCGGGCGATCCGGCGCAGGGCTGGACCACCTATGTCCAGCGCAGCCTGCTCATCGGCTGGCCCGACTACATCTCGGCGCGCGCGGTGGATCTGGGAGAGGGGCGCTCGGCGCTGGCGGTCTGGTCGCGCTCGCGCTACGGCTACAGCGACTGGGGGGTCAACCGCGCCCGGGTCGAGGCGTGGCTGGCGGCGCTGGAGCAAGGCTGAGGCCGTCGGGGCAGCCGTCCTCGACCTTGCGGAACATCGGGCTGTTGGCCGACAGGTCGCAGCGCGCGACGTAGGTCTCGCAGCCCCTGAGGGGGCAGCAGTTGGTGCGCAGGCAGGCGGTGCCGCCCAGTTCGACCCGCTCGCCCCGGTTCATGCAGTAGAGGTCGGGATAGGCGTGGCCCGGCTTCGCGGCGGGCCGGTCGCGCAGCCAGTCCGCGGCCCCGGCCGGGGCGGCGATCAGCGCGAGCGCGGCGAGCAGCGGTCCCATGCGCGCAGGATGCCACCGGCCCGCGCCGGATGCGAGCGCCTTGACCCGGCGCGCCCCTGCCGCCAAGACCGCGCGCATGATCCCCGAGGACAAGATCGACGCCATCCTCGCCCGCCACGAGCTGCTCGAGGCGCGCCTCGCCGCGGGCGCGGGTTCCGATTTCGCCGAGCTGTCGCGCGAATACGCCGAGCTGACGCCCGTCGCGGCGCAGGCCCGCGCCTGGCGCGGCCTCGACGCCGAGATCGCCGCCGCCGAGGCGATGGTGGCCGACCCGGAGATGCGCCCGCTCGCCGAGGCCGAGCTTGGCGCGCTGCGCGCCCGGCGCCCCGCGCTGGCGCAGGCGCTGCTGCGCGCGCTGCTGCCGCGCGACGCGGCCGACGCGCGCCCCGCCATCCTCGAGATCCGCGCGGGCACGGGGGGCGAGGAGGCCGCGCTGTTCGCGGGCGACCTGCTGCGCATGTACCAGCGCTATGCCGAGGCGCGGGGCTGGCGCTTCGCCCTGATCGCCGAGAGCCCCTCCGACCTCGGCGGCGTGCGCGAGGCGGTGGCGGCGGTCAGGGGCGAGGGGGTGTTCGCCCGGCTGAAGTTCGAATCCGGCGTCCACCGCGTGCAGCGCGTGCCCGAGACGGAGGCCGGCGGGCGCATCCACACCTCGGCCGCCACGGTCGCGGTGCTGCCCGAGCCGACCGAGATCGACGTGGCGATCCGCCCGGAGGACATCCGCATCGACACCATGCGGTCCTCGGGCGCGGGCGGCCAGCACGTCAACACGACCGACAGCGCGGTGCGCATCACGCATCTGCCGACCGGCCTCGTGGTGACGTCCTCCGAGAAATCCCAGCACCAGAACCGCGCCCAGGCGATGGAGGTGCTGCGCGCGCGCCTCTACGACGAGGCCCGGCGCGCGGCCGATGCGGCGCGGGCGTCCGACCGGCGCGGACAGGTCGGCTCGGGCGACCGGTCGGAGCGCATCCGCACCTACAATTTCCCGCAGGGCCGCGTGACAGACCATCGCGTCAACCTGACGCTGCACCGGCTGCCCGAGATCCTGCAGGGGGACCTCGACGAGATCGTGCAGGCGCTGATGGCCGCCGACGAGGCCGCGCGGCTGGCGGCGATGGGCGCATGAGCGCGACCCGCGCCGGGGCGCTGCGCGCGGCGGCGGCGCGCCTGGCCGCGGCGGGCATCGCGGATCCGGGGCGCGAGGCGCGGCTGCTGCTGCGCTGGGCCGCCGGGCTGCCCCCCGAGGCGCTGTCAGCCGCGCTGGCCGAGGCGCAGGGCGGGGCGGAGGCCGCGCGCCTCGAGGACGCCGTGGCCCGCCGTGCGGCGCGGGCGCCGCTGTCGCACATCACCGGCCGGCGGGCCTTCTGGCGGCACGACTTCCGCGTGACGCCCGACGTTCTCGACCCGCGCCCCGAGACCGAGCTGCTGGTCGCCGCCGCGCTGGAGCGCCCCTTCGCGCGCGTGCTCGACCTCGGGACGGGATCCGGCTGCATCCTGCTGTCGCTGCTGGCGGAGCGGGCGGAGGCCACCGGCCTCGGGACCGACGCGAGCCCCGCGGCGCTGGCCGTGGCCGCCGCCAACGCCGATGCGCTGGGGCTGGCGGGGCGCGCGGCCTGGCGGCGGGGCGACTGGCTGGAGGGGGTCGAGGGGCCCTTCGACCTTGTGGCGTCGAACCCGCCCTATCTCGCGACCGCCGAGCTTGCCGGGCTGGAGCCGGAGGTCCTGGCCGAGCCGCGCGGGGCGCTGGACGGCGGGCCGGACGGGCTCGGCCCCTGCCGCGCCATCGCCGCGGGGCTTGGCGCCGTGCTGGCGCCGGGCGGCCGCGCGCTGGTCGAGATCGGGCCGACGCAGGCCGAGGGGGCGGCGGCGCCCTTCCGCGCCGCCGGGTTCGGGCGGATTTCCCTGCGGCGCGACCTCGACGGCCGGCCACGGCTGCTCGAAATCGCCCGCGACTGAACGGCCGGCGGCGATTTTGCGGTTGTCACGCCCCCGCGCGCCTGTATACGAAGATCAGCCGGTCACGGTTCGCGCCTGAGGCGCGGGTACCGAGGGGACGACCGGTTCGCGACAAACCGCGCCAGACCCACGGGCGATGCCTCGCACAGCCACGCAGTTGTGGCCTGCGACGCACGCCGGGCGCGCCCGCCGCTGCGGGCCTGACAGGATCGACGCATGAACCAGATGAGACCTGGGCAGAAGAACCGCAACCAGCGGAACAAGAGCGGCCGAAAGCCCATGGGCAACGTCGTCAACCGCGTCTACGAAAGCGCGGGGCCCGAAGGGAAGGTGCGGGGCACGCCGCAGCAGATCATCGAGAAATACCTGCTGCTTGCGCGGGACTCGCAGACGTCCGGCGACCGCGTGATGGCAGAGAACTTCCTGCAGCATGCCGAACACTACATCCGCCTGCTCGGCGCGTCGCAGCCACAGGGCGCGGAACAGCGCTACAACGGCAGCGGGGACAGCCGCCAGCTTCAGGGTCGCGCCGATTACGAGGATCGCGACGACGACGATGACGGCGACGAGGAGGGCGGCGCGGCCGAGCCGTCCCGCGCCCAGGGCGACGACCGCGCGCCGCGCGACGACCAGCACGCCCCGCAGGCGCGCGAACACGCGCCCCGCGACGAGCGCCAGCCCCGTGAGCAGCAGTCCCGGGAGCACCAGTCCCGCGAGCACCAGCCGCGCGAGCACCAGCCCCGCGAACAGCGCGATGATCGCCAGCCGCGCCGCGACCCGCGCGACCAGCATCCGCGCCGGGATCGCGACGACCGCGGCGGCCAGGCCCGCGCGCCGCGCCATGACGACGCCGGCGGCCGGCCCCAGCCCGTGGCGGCCAGCCCGCTCGACACCATCGATCCGGCCGATGACTTCGAGGCCGGTCCGGTGGCGACGCCCGAAAGCCGCGCCGCCGAGCAGCCCAATCCGGAGCCGCGCGATGCCGCCCCTGCGGAAGCGGCGCGCGCCGTCCCCGCGCACGCCGAGCCCCGGCATGCGGCGCCCGCGCCCCTGGCCGCGGTGCCTGCGCCGGCGGTCGAGACGTCCGGGGCCGCGGACTCCGCGCCGGCGACGCAGCACGCGGTCGCCGCCGAGACGCCGGCGCCGCCCGCCGACGCCGCGGCCGAGGCGCCGCCCGCGCCGCGCCGCCGCGGCCGTCCCCGCAAGATCGTCGCGGCCGAGGGCGACTCCGCCGCCGATCCCGCCGAGCCCAGCCCCGCCGGCGCCGACCCTGCGGGCTGAGGCGCCTCAGCCCGCGCCCGAGGCCCGGTCCAGAGCCTGCGCCAGCGCGCAGAACTCCGCGATGGACAGGGTTTCGGCCCGGCGGGTCGGGTCGATCCCCGTCTCCGCCAGCAGGGCGGAGGCGTCGGCCCCCAGCGTTTTCAGCGACTGGCGCAGCATCTTGCGCCGCTGCCCGAAGGCGGCGGCCGTGACCCGTTCGAGCGCGCCGAGGCGCGCGGGGGCCACCGGCCGGGGCAGGGGCGCCAGCGAGACCACGGTCGAGGTCACCTCGGGCGGCGGCGAGAACGCCCCGGGCGGCACGTCGAACAGCGCGCGCGCCGCCGTGCGCCAGCCCGCCAGCACCCCCAGCCGCCCATAGGCGGGGCTGCCAGGCGCCGCGGCGATCCGCGCCGCCACCTCGCGCTGGAACATCAGCGTCAGCCCCTGCCACCAGGGCGGCCAGTCGCAGCGCAGCCAGCCCAGCAGCAGTTCGGTGCCGACATTGTAGGGCAGGTTCGCCACCACGCAGGCGGGCCGGCCCAACAGCGCCGCGTGGTCGACCGCCAGCGCATCCGCCGCCACGACCTCGAGCCGCCCCGGCCAGTGCGCGGCGATCTCGGCCAGCGCGGGCAGGAAGCGCGTGTCGCGCTCGATCGCCACCACCCGGCGCGCGCCGTGGGCCAGCAGCGCCCGCGTCAGCCCGCCCGGGCCCGGGCCGATCTCGAGCACGTCGACCCCCGACAGGTCGCCCGCGGCCCGCGCGATGCGGCCCGTGAGGTTGAGGTCGCACAGGAAATGCTGGCCCAGCGCCTTGCGCGCGCCCAGCCCGTGCCGCGCGATGACCGCCCCCAGCGGCGGCAGCCCGTCGGCCGCGGGCCGCCCAGCCCCGCCCGTCACGCCGCCCGCGCCCGGGACGCGGCCATGGCGCCGGCGAGGCGGATCGCCTCGATCAGGCTGGCCGGCCGGGCGAGGCCGCGGCCCGCGATGTCGTAGGCCGTGCCGTGGTCGGGCGAGGTCCGGATGAAGGGCAGGCCCAGCGTGACGTTCACCCCGCGCTCGAAATCCAGCGTCTTGACCGGGATCAGCGCCTGGTCGTGGGTCATGCAGGCCGCCGCGTCGTAGCTCGCCCGCGCGGCGGCGTGGAACATGGTGTCGGCGGGCAGGGGGCCGGCGATGCGCAGCCCCTCGGCGCGAAGGCCCTCGAGCGCCGGCGCGATGATCTCGATCTCCTCGCGCCCCATCGCGCCCCCTTCGCCGGCATGCGGGTTCAGCCCCGACACGGCGAGGCGCGGCGCGGCGATGGCGAAGTCGCGGCGCAGCCCGGCGTCGAGCGCCCGCATGGTCCGCGCGATCAGGTCGCCGTCGAGGGCTGCGATGGCGTCGCGCAGGGACAGGTGGATCGTCACCGGGGCGACGCGCAGCCCCGGCGCGACCAGCAGCATCACCGGCGTCGCGACGCCCCCGAGCATGGCGAGGAACTCGGTGTGGCCGGGGAAGGCGAAGCCCGCGCCGTCGTAGAGCGCCTTCTTGTTGATCGGCAGGGTCACGACCGCGCCGGTCCGGCCCGCCATCGCCAGCGCCGCGGCCCGCTCGATGGACCGCACGACCGCGCCGGCGTTCGCCGGGTCGGGACGGCCCGGCGGGGCGGGGGCGGCCAGCGGTTCGGGCAGCACCGGCAGGCGGTCGGGGAAGATGGCGGCAACGGCCTCCGGCGAGTCGATCTCGGCCACGGGGGCGCCGAGCGCGGCCAGCCGCGCGGGGTCGTCGACGCAGAAGAAGGGGGGCAGCGCCAGCGCCCGCCGCGCGGCGAAGGCGGCGACGAGGCATTCGCCGCCGATCCCGGCCGGATCCCCCATCGTCACCGCGAGGGGGGCGGGGGCGGCGGTCATCGCCGCTCGATCACGGCGTCGGCGCGCAATTCCTGCAGCCAGCTCGAGGCGAAGCGCTGCAGGCGCTGGCTGCGCAGGCGCTGGCGGATGGCGTCGCGCGCGGCGGGGTCGGCCTCGTCCCCGCGCGCGCAGACGACGAAGCCCACCGCGCCGTCATCGGTCGCGAAGGCCTCGGTCGACTGGCCGACGGCGCGCCCGGCGATGGCGTTCTGGACCGGCGCCGGCAGCGCGGAGGCCGGGGCCTGCGGACTGCGCTCGACGCCGAGGCCCGCGGCCCGCCCCGCGGCTTCGGCCGCGTCGCAGCCCGGATCGCCCTCCAGCAGCCGCGCGATCTGCGCCCGCGCCTCGGCCCGGCGATCGGTGCGGGCGCGGATGGCGAGCACCGAGACGGTGCCGCCCGCCCCGGCCTCGGTGACGCGGCGCTCGTGCAGCTTGAGCAGCGCCACGCCGCCGCCGATCGGCACGGGGCCGATAACCGCCCCGTCCGGCGCGTCGGCCAGCGCCTCGGCCAGCGCGGGCGGCAGGGCGCTTTCGAGCGTCCAGCCGATCTCGCCGCCGCGCGTGGCGCTGGGCGAGGCGCTGTTGGCGCGCGCCGCGGCGGCGAAATCGCCCCCCGCGTTAAGCTCGCGCAGCAGCCGCTCGGCCAGCGCCAGCGTCGCGGCCTCGCCGCGCGCCGCGGTCGGCAGGCCGATCTCGCCGAGACGGTATTCGCGCACGCGCCCGCCCGCGCCGAGCGCGAACTCCTGGTCGATCTCGGCCTCGGACGGCTCGGCCCGCGCCCCGAACCGCGCGCGCACCGCGTCGCGCCACAGCAGATCGGCCGACAGCGCGGCCTCCAGCGCCGCGCGCGCCACGCCGGCACGGGCCAGCGCCGCATCGAGCTGCGCCCCGCTCATGCCGCGCGCGGCGGCGTAATCGGCCACCGCCGCGTCGAGCGCCCCGGGGTCCACCGCCGCGCGCCCGCTCGCCGCGCGCTTGAGCCGGTCGTCGATCAGCTGATCCAGCGCGATCTCGCCCAGACGCGCGTCCTGCGCGGCGCCGTTGACCACCAGCAGCCGCGCGCGCTGTTCGACATCGTAGTTCGTGACCGCCGCATCGTTCACCACCACCACCGGGGCGACGGCGCTTTGCGCCGCTGCCCCCGCCGCGAGGCCTAGCGCCAGGAGAAGCGCGACAGGAACGTATCGGACCATGGATCGGGAGCCTCCGGCTCTGGGGCGTCGGGCGCGCATAGCGCAGAACGCCGCGATGCGCCACCCGCCCCGCCCAGCACCCGCGCGCGCAGCCCGAAGGTCGTCGAGGCCGGGTCCTCGTCGGTCTCGGTGAAGTCGCGGCGCACGAAGAATTCGACCGCGGCGCAATCGGTGCGATAGGCGACCCCGAACGAAGCCGCGACATTCGCGTCGTTCTCGAGGTCGCGCCGGCCGAACCCGCCCACCGTCCAGCGCCGGGTCAGGTCGAGTTCGCCGCCCAGCGCGGCTTCCTCGCGGTCCTCCTCGGCCCCTGCGGTGGCGTCGTCGTCGAGGTCGACATAGCTCGCGCGCAGGCGGGCCGGCCCCCAGCCCGCGCGCAGGGCGATCTCGTTGCGGTTGACGTCGAAGTCGTCCGACAGCCGGAGCCGGTTCTGCAGCGACAGCGCCCGGCCCCAGCCCACGCCCCAGCCGATCACATAGTCGGATCGGCGCTCCGCCAGCCCGCTGCCGTCGGAGAACGAGCTGTCCTTGCTGAGCCGGAACACCCGGCCGAGGCTGGCGTCGAGGCGCAGCGGGTCGTCGCCCGTGCGCGCGTAGCGCAGGCCGAGGTTGAGGCGCGTGCCGCCCTCGATGCGGTCGCGCCCGGGAAAGCGGTTGACGTCGAACAGGTTGGTCTCGTCGAATTCGACGATCAGGCTGTCCTCGTTCGGGATCTCGTCGTCCCCGCGATTGGTCGCCGCCACGAACTGGGCCCCCGGCTCGATGAGCTGGAAGCCGAGCGGCCCGCTGGAGACCAGCGGATAGAACAGCTCGGCCCCCGCATGGGGGGCGAAGCGGGCGACCGTGCCGTCGAGATCGGGGTCGTCGGCGACATGGTAGAGGTCGCCGCGCAGCCGCCCGAAGGCGCGGCCGAC
This sequence comes from Rubrimonas sp., assembly GCA_036770645.1. Taxonomy (GTDB): domain Bacteria; phylum Pseudomonadota; class Alphaproteobacteria; order Rhodobacterales; family Rhodobacteraceae; genus Rubrimonas. The sequence goes on from DAIPIU010000040.1 coordinate 8,565, forward strand.
GAAAACCGCCTCGAGGACTTCGCGCCGCTCCCAGTCCGCATCGACCGAGAGCCGGCCCACATCGCGCCCGTCCTCCCGCATCAGCTGGACGCCGCTTGCGCCCAGCGTCAGTTCGCCGAGGCCGCTGGGATCGGCCACCCGGCGCCGCAAGGCGAACTCGGGCAGCATCACCGGGATCTCGTCCTGCTCCTCGCTGTCGCGCAGCGTCTGGAAGAATGCCCCGGCCACCCGCGCATAGCCCTCGCGGTCATGGGTTTCGAGGAATGCCTCGGTCTCGAGCCGGTCGCGAGCGTCGATGTCGTAGCGGCGGAGATAACCCTTGTCGCTTGCCGCTGCGAGGTCGAAGCCGGCCTGAGCGCCCGGCCCCAGCGCCGCGACGTCGAAACGGCCGTCGCCGAACACATGGCCGCGCCACTCGGTGCCGCCATCCGCCGCGGTGTCGAGCAGCCCGATGCTGCCGCGCAGGGCGAAGCCGCCGAAATCGAAGCGCTGGCGATACTCGGTCCCGAGGATCGGCCCGTCCTTGGAGGTGGGGCGCGGGGCGAAGGTCATGTCCCGCGACGGATCGATGGCCCAGAAATAGGGCGCCGTCAGCGACGCGCCGTAGAGCGTGGACTGGTCGAAGGACGGGGCGAGGAAGCCGGACTTGCGCGTCACGGTCGGGTCGGGGTGCGAGAAGTAGGGCAGCCAGGCCACCGGCACCCCGGCAAGTTCGAACACCGCGTCCTCGTAGTGGAGCATGCGCTCCGCCTCGTCGTGCACGACGCGCCGCGCGCGCACGGCCCACAGCGGCGTGGGGTCGGCCGGGCAGACCTCGCAGGTCGAGAACACCGCGCGCGACAGGAGATGATAGCGCCCCTCCACGCGCCGGCCCTCGACCGCCGCGACCGCGCCGCCTTCGCCGATCAGCGCCCGCGCCCCTGCGATCAGCCCGTCGCGCAGGTCGGCGTCGAGGTCCGCGGCATCCGCGAACACCACCGTCCCGTCGTCCGAGCGCAGCACCAGCGGCCCCTGCGCCCGGATCCGGCCGGCGCGCGCGTCATAGACGATCTCATCGGCCGTCAGGGTGCGCGCGCCGTAGACGACCTCGACGGAGCCCTGCGCCGTCACGGTCTGCGCCGCGTCGTCGAACAGCACCCGGTCGGCCACCAGCGCCACGGGCGCGTCGCGGTCGGGCAGGGCGACTCCGCGCGGGCTCTGGGCCGCTGCCCCCGACGCCCCGAGGGCCGCGCCCGCGGCCGCCATGGCCGCCACGAACCATCGGCGACGGAGGCTGGCGAGCGGCATTGGGCGATCCGGTGCAGGGCGGGCGCGGCGGAGACTAGCCGTCTTCCAGTTGCAGCAGCAAGCCCGCGGCGAGAAGCAGCGTCGCCACCGCCGGCGCCCAGGCCGCGAGCGCCGGATGCGCCGCGCCCGAGCTGCCCAGCGCCTTGGCCACGTCCAGCACGAAGAAGATCGCGAAGGCCGTCAGCACCGCGGCCAGCGCCCGCCGGCCCAGCCCGCCCAGCCGCGCCGGGCGCATGGCGAAGGCCGCGCCCAGCAGCGCCATGCCCGCGAACAGCACCGGCGCCGCGAGCTGGGCATGCCAGTGCAGACGGTGCCGCGCCGCCGAAAAGCCCGATGCCTCGAGCGAGGCGATGAAGCCGGGCAGGGTCCAGAAGGAAATGGTCTCCGGGCGCGCGAAGCTGTCGAGGATCTGCGCCGGCGTCAGCTCGGTCGGGACCTCGCGCTGCTCGAAGCCTTCGGGCGGGGCCGTAAGCCCGTCCGCATCCGTATCGGCGAAGTCGCGCTGCGTCCCGCGCCGCAGCAGCCAGGCGCCGGGCCGAAGCGAGGCGCTGTCGGCGTCGACGCGCCCGGTCGGGCGGTCCTCGGGGTCGAACAGGAACAGCGTCACGCGCGCGAGTTCGGTCGCCGTCGCGTTCGACCGCCGCGCGTGGATGACGACCTGCCCCCCCGCGCCGTCGTCGAGCGCGCGGCCCTGCCGAAGCCACAACCCCTCGGGCGAGACCGACAGGCGGCTTGCCCGGCCGCTGAGGTGGCGCGCCGTCAGCGTCGCGTAGCGGGCGGTCGCGGCCGCGGCGACCGGGTTGAGCGCCGTGGTCGCGGCCGCGCCCAGCAGGCCCGCGGCCAGGACGGCGGGGCCGGCGAGCGCCCAGACCGACACCCCGGCGGCCCTGGCCACGGTGATCTCCGACCCGCGCGCGAGGCCCGCAAAGCAGCCGAGCGCGGCGAGCATGACCACGAAGGGCATCAGCGTGGCGATCACGCCGGGGGTCTGGAGCATCGCCATGCCGAGCAGGAGACCGAAACCCACAGGCGCGTCGGCCGCCCGACGCAGCAGTTCGATGAGGTTGACCAGCACCACGATCCCGAACACCGTCGCGGCCGCCATCGCGAAGGCGGCGAGGAACCGCCGCGCGACATAGGCGGACAGAGTCGCGGTCATGCGGCGCGCGCCGCTGCCGCCGCGCGCGGACCCCGGCTGCGGCGGGCCCCGTTGCGGGCCAGCACCGCCAGCGCCGCCGCGCCGCCGAGCAGCGGCGGGGCGTAGAGCAGCGGCCACAGCGCGGGCGTCCCGATCGCCAGCGCCTTGCACGCGAGGCCTGTCGCGCGCAGTCCCGCCCCCAGCGCCAGCGCCAGCCCGATGCGGCCGGCATAGCCGCGTCGGGTGAAGCCGGCCCCCATGATGGAGGCCAGCGCCACGAGCGGCAGGGCGAGCGCATAGAGCGGCGCGCTGAGCTGCTCGTGGCCTTCGGCCAGCCAGCGGCCGCGGGTCGGGGCGTCGAGATCGGGGGGCGGCGAGAGCAGCTCGGTCGCGAACCGTTCGGCAGGCTTGCGGTCCCGCTCGCCCTCGGTGCCCATGAACTGCGCGAGGTCGTAGACGAGGCTTTCGAAGCGCAGCAGCGTCACCGCGCCGCTGTCCATGTCGCGCCGCTGCGCGGCCCCGTCTGCCATCACGAGGCGCGGCCCCTCCTCGGTGCGGCGCAGCAGCGCCTCGCGCGCGGAATAGGTCACCTCGGTGGCCGGGTCGCGGCGGTCGTGGACGAACACCCCGCGCATGCCGCCCCCGCCGGGCGCGGTCTCGCGGACATAGACCGTGAGCCCGGTCGTGGGATTGAGGAACTGGCCCTCGATCAGCAGCCCGCTGGCGATGTCGGCGCGCACCTCCGCCAGCCGGTCGCGCAGACGCTGCGCGGCCAGCGGCGCGGCAAACCACGTCGTCAGCGCCATGGCCCCCAGAACCGCGCCGCCGAACAGCAGCACCGGGCGCGCCAGCGCCGTCGCGCTCATGCCCGCGGCAAGCATCGCCACGATCTCGGCCTCGGCGAACAGCCGGTTGACGGTCTGCAGGGTGGCCATGAACGCGGCCAGCGGCAGCACCAGCGCCATGGCCTGCGGCAGCAGAAGCGCGGTGAATTCGAGGAACACCGCGGCGCTCTGGGCGTTGTTCACGACCATGTCGACCACGCGCAGCGACTGCGACAGCCAGACCACGCCGGTCAGGACGACGCCATAGAAGAGGAAGGGCCGCGCCATCTCGCGGGCGACGTAGCGGTCGAGCACTCCGGACACGCGTCCCCCTTCGGCTGCTGCGGGCGCGCTTGGCCCGCCCGATCCCCGCGTTATAGTGCCGTCGCCGTCATTCCGCATCCGGAGCCGTCATGACCCGCCCCGTCGAGATCGACCATGTCGCCATGGCCGAAGCCCCTGTCGCCGCCGCAGAAGGCACGGTCGCCGTGTTCGTGCGTCCGGGCGGCGCGCTGGGGCCCGCGGCCGCTGCGGCGGACGCCGCCTGCGGCGGGGCCGTGTCGCGGCTGGTGGCATCGGACGGCTTCAAGAACAAGCCCGGCGACGTCGCGCTGCTGGCCTTTCCCGCGGGCATGGCGGCGGAGAAGCTGGTGGTCGCGGCGCTGGGCGAGACCGCGGCCGATGCCCGTCGCGCGGGCGGGGCCGCGGCCGCGCGGTTCGGGACGGGCGCCGCCACGCTGTATGGCGACGGGACCCCGGAGATCGCGGCCGAGCTCGGCTATGGCGCGGCGCTGCGCCTCTATGACTTCGACCTCTACAAGACCCGCACCGATGACGATGGGGACAGGCCCGCCGCGCTGCGCCGGCTGCGCCTGGCGAGCGCCGCGCCGGGGTCGGTCGCCGCGGCGCTCGCCCCGTCGCTGGCGGTGGCCGAAGGCGTGTTCCTGACCCGCGATCTCGTGCACGAGCCCGCCAACGTCCTGACGCCGGACAGCTTCGCCGAACGCCTGCGCGGCCTGTCGGCGCTGGGCGTCGAGGTCGAGGTGCTGGGCGAAGCCGAGATGGCGGCGCTGGGCATGCGCTGCCTGCTGGCGGTGGGGCAGGGGTCGGCGCAGGAAAGCCGCCTCGTGGTCATGCGCTGGAACGGCGCGGGCACCGACGCGGCCCCGCTGGCGCTGGTCGGCAAGGGCGTGACCTTCGACACCGGCGGCATCTCGATCAAGCCCGCGGCGGGCATGGAGGAGATGACCATGGACATGGGCGGCGCGGGCGTGGTCGCGGGCGCGATGCGCGCCATCGCCGGCCGCCGCGCGCGCGCCAATGTCGTGGGCGTGGTCGGCCTGGTCGAGAACATGCCGTCGGACCGCGCCCAGCGCCCCGGCGACATCGTGAAGTCGATGAAGGGCGACACGGTCGAGGTGATCAACACCGACGCCGAGGGGCGGCTCGTGCTGGCCGACTGCCTCTGGTACACGCAGGAGCGCTTCAAGCCGGCGGCGATGATCGACCTCGCCACCCTGACCGGAGCCGTGATCGTGGCGCTCGGCAACGTCATGGCGGGCTGGTACGCCAGCGACGAGCCGCTGGCCGACGCGCTGGACGGCGCGTTCCGCGCCGAGGGCGAGCAGGCCTGGCGGCTGCCGCTGGGCCCCGAATACGACCGCATGATCAAGTCGCGCCTCGCCGACATCAAGAACACCGGCGGGCGCAACGCCGGCTCGATCACCGCGGCGCAGTTCCTCAAGCGTTTCGTGAAGGACGGCGTGCCATGGGCGCACATCGACATCGCCGGCGTGACGCTGGCCAAGGAGGGCGGCGACCTCGCCCCCGCCGGGGCCACGGGCTGGGGCGTGCGCGCTCTCGACCGCCTCGTGCGCGACCGCTTCGAGATCTGACGGCCGGACTGCGCGGGGCGGGGCCTTGCGCCCCATCCCGACCGCCGGTATACGCCCCGGCGGTGAGGGCGCGTAGCTCAGCGGGAGAGCACTACGTTGACATCGTAGGGGTCGCTGGTTCAATCCCAGCCGCGCCCACCATTTCCCTCATGGGGTCATGGGACCCCTTCGCTCTCCAAGAGGCGCCACCTGAAGTTTTCGGCGACGTTCGGCCACCGCCGCCACGTCGCGCGTCTCCAGCGCCGCGAGCATCGGGTGCTCGGCCATGCCGGTCGAGGCCATGGCGTCGCCGAGCGCGACGGAGGCGCGCTTCATGCGGTCCGGGTGGCGGTGGGCTCAGCTGCACTCGACCATCCGCGTGTCGGCATGGCCAAGAAACCCCGCGATCTCCCGTATCGGCACGCCGCGCTGCGCCATCCATGTCGCCGCCATGTGCCGCAGCGTGCAGGGGCGCAGCTCCTTGGGCGCGAAGCCCGCCCGCAGCGCCCTCTCCTTGAAGCCCTTGCGGATCGAGTTGATCGGGCGGCTGCCGTATTCGATCCCGTAGTCGCAGGCCCGCCCGCGCCACGCGGCAAGCAGCGCCGGGCGCAGCCGCGCATCGATGGGCGGGTGCCGCACCGCGATGGATGCCTGCTCAGCTCTCGCGATCTTGCTTGCCTGGCGATCGAGACAGGTGTCGAGGACGCCGCGATGCTCACGAAGGCGGGGCCGGCGGCTTGCGGCGGCTCGGTCCCGCGTGGCCCGGCGGCGACCCTCTCCCAGCAACTTCAACCGCGGCGCGATCCTTGGCGCCGGTGGACCAGCGGCGCATCCGCTTGATGCCGGGATCATACCACTGGACTTACCGGCTGTCGGTGCCGACCCGCCGAATGAGCCCGGCGCCGACGGGGATGCTCGGCTCGATCCGTCCGGGCATGGGATCGTCCTTACCAGGCGGTGCCAGAGCGCGTCGAGCGCCCGCGGGCGCACCCGCGGGCGCGGTCCCGCGCTGAAGGCGGGCAGCGCCGTTGCGGCAAGATACCTGTTCTCGATAAGTGCATCCGCGTCGCCTTCGCGAAGGCGAAGCGGCTCGGCCACGGTGAGCCGGGCCTCCATGTCGGAAACGATTGCGCCGTGCTCCGGCGACGCGACCACCACAGCGAGCTTGCCGCGGATGCTCGACCGCCGGCGACGCTCGACCCGACCGGGAACCTCATCCCGATACGCACCCTCCGATCGATTGGGACGTCTCCGACACCGTCGTCATTGACGTCTCATCGCAGATCGGGACAGGGGCGTGCAGGCGGCCATGAGCGGCCGCTTACTGACAACCGCAGCGCGTTTCGCCTAGACTGACAGGGAGCGACAAGGCGCGCGTCGCCCGATCCGCAACGGGAGGGCCCAGAAGCTGATCGCACGTCCTCGTCCGGCCCGGGCCCGCTGACATGCTTCGGGCGTTCTGTCTGGCGTTCGCACTGGCCCCGGCCGTGGCGGCGGCGGCCGAGCCGCTGGCTGACTTTGCAGCCGCTTGGCGCTCCGCCGGCGCGCCGGTCTGCCGGGCCAGCGAACATGCGCTGGTCCTCGCCACCCGCGAGAGCGCCCTTCTCGACGAACTCGACGGGCCGCTCCGCGCGCTCGACGCCGACCTGGCGCTGCGCGACGCCGCGCCGGGCCTGGTCGCACCGATGCCCGAGGCCTGCCGCCGCGCCGGGCTGGCACTTGCGCAGGACGGCGCCGGGGCAACGCTCAGCGGGGCCCTGCCGGACAAGCTGGTCCTCTTGCTCGTCGAACCCGGACGGGCCGAGCCGGTCCGGATCCTCGGCCATGTCCCGCGCCTCGCGGACTGGGCGGCCGGGCCGTTCATGCAGACGGCGGTCCTCGACGCCGCAGCCCTGTCCGGCACGGACCGCACGGACGGGCTGTCGGCCGCGCTGCGCATGGCCGCCGATGCCGGCACGAGCCTGCGGTACTTCCTCGCCGGGCGGCGGCGCGAGGCTGTCGCGCTGCGCCCCGCACCCGACGCCATGGCGCCGCTTCCGCGCGCGTGGCTGTCCGGCATTCCGCTGCGCGACGGGTCGCGCGGCGACGGGTTCCTGGACGACGAGCGCGACCTCGCCTTCGATGCCTTCGTCGAGCCCGGCGATGGATCGGTCCTCGACAGCCTCCTCGATCCGGCCGTGCCGGCCGGGGCCGCCGCCGCGTCGAGCGCCCCTGCCATGCGCGCCTCCTGCCGCGGCGAGGACGGCGACACGCGCTGGGCCGGCTTCGTCGCCGGATACTGGCGCGCCGCCGCCGAGGAGCGGGATTTCTTCGGCTTCGATGGCTTCGTTCCGGCCGGTCCGTTGGCGCCCCGGCCGGCCGACCTGTTCGAGAACGGGGAAAGTTGCCTCGACACAACGCTCTATCGCCTGCTTTCGGGCGGGACGGACAGGGCAACCCCGCCGCAGGTCCTGCTCGATCGCCTCGACGCGGTCGCCTGGGCGGAGTTCGGGACCGGAGAGGGGGGCGCCCGCAGGGACGCGCGTCGGCGGCTTGCGCGCGAGATCCTGGCCGCCCTGCTCGCGGCGGCGCGGATGGACTGGCTGGCCGAGAACGGGGGCAATGTCGCCGATCCCTACTTCCCCACCGGACTGTGCACCGGCCCCCGCACCGGGGACCAGCAGCCGGTCCGGGACCTGATCGAGGCGGTCGCCCCCTTCCCCGGCTCGCCCGTCGCCGTGCCGATCGTTCTGGCGAAGGGCCTGCCGGCGGGCCCGGATGCGGCCGGAGCGCTGGACGCCCTGCTGGCCCCGCCGGCACTCGACTGGATCGGGGGCGTTCCGGCCCTGCGCGACACGCTCGCCTTCGAGGCGCTGCGCCTCTGGCCCGCCGCGCGGCACGCGGTCGTCGCGCGGTTCACCGTCCCGGACGAGCGGCTCACCCCGGGCGAGGCGGCGCGGCTGATGCGCCTGTCGGACGCGCTGTTCAACGAGAATGCGGAGCGCATCCGGCGCGACTTCGACAGTTTCGACCGTCAGGCGCGGCTCGCCCGGATCCTCGCGACGACGGGCTGGTGGTCGGTGGTCCCGGCCTTGGCCGCGGATCGGCTGAACGCCGGCGGCCTCTACCGGCAGGTCGTGGGCCTCTTCGCCGACGAGGCCATGTCGAACCGGGCGAGCTTCGCACGCTTCATCGGGCTGTTTCCGGAGCTCGAACCGCCCGCCTTCCGCGACCGGCTTTTCGAGAGCTCGGACGCCAACGCGCTTCGCGTCGGCGCGATCGACCTGCTTGAGGCGCTCGCGGAGATCGAGCGCGGCCGCGAGGACCGTGTCGCGGAGCATCGCGCGCTCTGGACGCGGTTCGCCCCGACCCCCGATGCCCTGCCGGAGCGGCCTATCCACGGGGCCTTTTCGGACGGGGCCGATGCCGCGAGTCTGGCGGCGCTGCACCGTCTGACTTTCGCGCTGGTCGCGTGGCTGCGCGCCGATCCTGCCGATGACCCGGTCGCGGCTGCGCAGGCGCAGCTCGCATCGGCGGCGGGCTTGCTTGCCGTGCAGATCGACCTGATGCGCGCGCAGCGTGCGAAGGAGGCGCCGCAATCGGCCTACAATCCCGGCCCGGACGCCCGCACCATCCACGCCTTCCTGCGGGACCAGATCGGCGGGGGCGCATTCTCGGCCCTGCTCGCGGCGCAGGAAACTGGGACTCCGGACGCGCCGGCCGAACAGTGGGCGCTGATCGAGGCGGCATGGACCGCCGCCCGTCCATGGGTCGCGCTCGCGTTTTCAGGCGACCGCGACCCGTCGGAGACCGATGCCTGGCTGATCGACGCCGAGGTCGCCCTCCGGCTCGCGGGGGCCCTGTTCGACGCCGATCGCGACCGTCGCTGGAATGCCGTCGAAGCCCTGCACGCCCGACTGGCCGAGGACCGCCCCTGGCCGCCGCCGCTCCGGCGGCTGGCGGCGCGGATCGCCGGCCTCGCGATCGAGGACGACCTGCCGCCCGAAGCGATCGCCACGGAATACGAAGCCCTCCTCGCGGAGGTCGACGCCCTCGCGCCGCTCCCGACCCGGCAGAGGCTGCTCGATGTCGGGCTCTTTCCCGCCATGCTCGTCGGCCTGCCCGTCCGCCTCCTGATCGAGGCGCATCGCGCCGGGGGCGTCGACGCGATCGAGACCGATGCGGTGCTCGCCGCGGCCGAGACGGAGTTCGACCGCCTCGACTTCACCGCCTTCGCCGCCGCGCCGGGCAACCGCGCGCTGATGGAGACACTCACGGCGATGGCCCGCGTCGAGAGCGTGACGCCGGCGCAGATGGCGGCCCTCTCCAGCGACCCGGTCGCAGCGGTGATCGAGCGCCTCCGCCAGTGGCTTCGCGCCGACCCGCCGGCCGAGCCGGGCCCCGAGGCGCGCGCGATGGGTGCGCTCCTTGCCGCCTCCGTCGCGCTCAACGACGCGACCGACCCAAAGGCGCAGAATCCCGAGGCCGGGCTGATGGCGGCCCGCGAGCGCTTCGCCGAGGTTGCGGCGCTCTGCCCGAATCTCGACGCCGCGCTCGGACCGATCCGCCTCGACATAGCGCGCAGGCTCGGTACGCCGCCCGGCCATGAAGCCGGGCTCGCAGCGCTCCGCCGGCTGGTCGAGGACGAGTCTGATGCCGGCGTCGTCCTGGTCGCGAGCAACCGTCTCTTCGCCATGGCCGGCGTCGCCGCGTTTCGCCTGCATGCTCCGGCCGAGGCGGCAACCGGCCGCGCCAATGGCGGCCTCGCCTTCCTTTTCGGCGCTCGCGATCCGATGGAACCGGGCCTCGGCGTCTGGCGGGTCCATTCAGGCATCGACCTCGCTCTGGATAACCACCCGACCGCCCGCGCCTTCGCCCTCGCGCTCGGCCTTGCCGAGGACGCGGCGGCTGAGGGTGCCGTCAGCCGACTCGACATGCTTCTGCCACTGCTCGAGACCCTGCTCGTGGGGGGCGACGCGCTGCCCGCCTTCGGCGCGCCCGCGCGCAGCGACCCGATGCCCTATCGCTCCGGCCTGCTTGCCGGCACGGGCATGGCCGTAGCCGATCCCTCCGGATCGGACGGTGCCGCGCCGTTGGAGGCGCCGGGTGGAAGCGGTCCGGGCCTGCTGCCCGCCACCGCGCTGACCGAACGGCCGGGCGAGCGGCTGATGCGGCTCGCCGCCATCGCCGAGGCGCACGGGCTCAGCGCCCTCGCCCTGCGCACCGCCGGGCTCGGCGTCGCCGTGCTGCACGAGCGCGCCGCTCTTGCCGGGCCGGAGGTCGACGGTTCGGACGACGCCTCTTTCTGGCGGCCAGACGACCCGCGCGCGGATCTGTCCGGCGGATACCCCGCGGCCCAGCGCGTCGCGGCGCTTCTCACCCCTGCGTCGCGCGGCCTTGTCGACTGGGCGCTGTGCGGCGGCGACGGCACGCCGGTCGAGGACCGCAGGGCGGCAGCGATCTGCGCCATCGGCGACCGCTTCGCCGGCGACGCCCCATTGGGCGACCCAATCCCGGACAATCCGTTTCTCTCGGCAGCCCATGACGTCGACGCCGGCCTTGCCTCGGGCGCGCCCTGCGACATGCTCGCCCTTGCGGTTCTGGCAGGCATGCCCGACGCCATCCCGCCCGGTGCCGGCTCATGCCGCCACGGCCCGCTCGCCGCCGATGCCGAGGCGCTGACAAGCCTCGCCGCCGCCCCCACGCTAGCCGCGATCAACGACCTGCTCGCCGGCGCGCTGGCGCGCGGTTTCGCGCCCATGGTCTTTCACCGCGACCCGGGGCTGTTCGTCGATGCGGTCGCCGCAGGCGCCGGCGCCGCGGCCCCGGAGGAGCTCGCCGCCGCATTCGAGCGCGGCGCGGTCCTCGCCGGCCTTCTGGGGCGGATCGATCTGGCGGAGGCGTTCGGCTATCGCGCGCTGCTCGCCGGCATCGCCCACGGCCCCGACGCCGACAGCGCGGAGCGGATGCTGCGCTGGGCCCGCTCCCTCGCCGGCATCGCGCATACCCCGGAGGTCCGCGAGATGTTGACGCGGCTGGCCTCGCCCGGCGCTGCGCCGCGCGTCGAGGACCGCGCGCTCGCGGCGCGGCTGCTCGAGGATCTGCGGCGATAGCGAGGCGATCGAACCGGCAGGGTCGCGTCCGCGGACCCGGCACTCAGCCGTCGCGGCGCTATCCGGCCGATGCCGGATCACCCCGGTCGGTTCGCGCTCTGGAACTCCGTTGGCAGTGTCGCATCCGGGCAGCCGAGAGCCACGGCGCGCAAAGACAGCCGCGTCCGGTCGCGCGGCGCCTCCCCGGCGCCCAGCGTCGCGAGCGCAGCCAGCCGCCACGCCGAGGCCGCAACAGCCTCGCAGGTCGCGAGGCGCGTGCCCGCCCCCAAAAGCGCGTTCCGCAGCAGCGCCGCGATCTCCGCCTCGTCGGCGAGGAACCGCAGCGGCCCGTCGAGAAGACCGGCCAGAAGCCGCGGCTCCAACCCGGCCAGCCGAGCGGAGAAGTCCCGGAACTCGTTCCCCCTGAGCGGCCGGGGAGAGAGGCGCTGGTCCGCCGCGAGCGGCGGATCGACGAGCGCCAGTGCCCGATCCTGTGCCAGAGCGACGATGAAGCCGGCATCGACGCGCCGCAGGCGGGGGCCGTCCGGCAGCTGCGATAGCGTCACTTCCTGCACCGGGCCGTCAGTGCGCAGCACCGCGCCGACCCGGGTCTTCGAGAACAGGCAGATGTCCAGACGGGTGCAGAGGAAGCTCTCGGTCGTCGTTGTCGCGAGCGCCGTGATCCCCAGCGTCACGACGACGACCGCGACCGAGACGACTGGCCCGGCCGAGACCACAATGTGCCTCGCCGCCACGACGACGTTGCGCCCGGCGGTGATCGCTCCGGTGACGATCTGGGGCGGCCGACCCGTCCGTGCCTCGGCCGCCCCTAGCGGTTTTTTCCCGCGCTTATCCCCGAGATCACCGCGTCGCCGCCATGCGCGGTGACGTTCCCGAGCCGCACGCCCGCTGCGGCGCTCAGGTCCTTGATCACCGCGTTCTGCGCGGCCTCGACATCGCCGATCTCGATGCCGGCCCGCGCCAGCGCGTCCGTTCCGGTTTCCTGCAGCGCAGCTGCCAGAGCTTGCGCGAGCGTCCCGAGTTCCGCGTCGTCCGCCGCGGCGGCCTTCCTCATCGCCGCCAAGAGCTCCGCCCTGGCCGAAGCCGAACCGGGCGCCGCCTCGACGGCCTCGACCGTCTCGCCGCCGCCAAGTCGCCGTGAAAGGGCGGATTTGAGCTGGGCATAGAGGTCCTTCACGATCTGGCCGCCAACGTCCCGGGACGCGGCCTGCGCTCCGGCGATCAAGAGCGAGGATATGGCTAGGATGAGTTCCATACGGGCCTCCGGGTCCTGGCCGGGAAGACGGCCACTGTCGACGTGTTCCGGCGCGCAAGCTCAGCGTGCCCCAGGCGCACGGGCTTGTCCAACGCAACGGCCGTTGCGGCCTGCCGGCGGATGGGGCGCCCCGGAGCCTCACTCCCGGATTCGGGCAGTCGCGGGCCGAAGGCAGCCCCCACTGAAAACCGTACGTGCGGCCGGCGGACTTGTCCGCGAATACAGCCCTTCGACTGGGCAGTGCGGCGCCAACTCGGCCGTGCGCACCCTGCGATCGGGCAGGCTGGGAGTCGCCCGAGATGGCCGGCGATGGTCGTGTCCCCGGTGGACGTGTTGCTCGCCGGTAGCGCCGTCGCCCGCACGCGCGCTTTCACATGGTGCCGCAGCGGGCGGGCGGCCGGGCCCGGCGATCAGGCGTTCGCGCAAGCGCCGGAGGGGGCAATGGCGAACTCGCCACAAGAGCGACCCCGGCATCCGGTGCGTCGCTCATGGAGCCGCGGCAATCGCGTGACGGCCCGGCTCATGCCCGGGTCCGCTCGGCAAGCACCCCGCGGCCGACCTCCATCAGATAGTCCCAGTCGCCGGCTTCCGCGCTGGCGGCCTTGTTCTTGCGGTCGATGGTCAGGAACGAATGGCCGTGGACGAAGCACCACAGCAGATAGGCGCGGCGCTGCGCCTCGGGCGCGTCGGCGGGCAGGCCCAGATGCGCGGCTGCGGCGCCGACCACGACGCCGAAGCAGCTGCGCCCCTTCTCCAGCAGGTCGGGCGCGTCGTCATGGCCCTCGGTCATGCCGAAGACGAGGCGGAACAGCCCTGGCTCGTGACGGGCGAAGGCTATGTAGGCCTCTCCTACCGCGCAGACGGCTTCCAGCGAGCCGACCGGATGGCGGGCGGCGCCCGTCTCCATCGCCGCGCGCAGCCGGTCCATGGCCGCCGCGACGACCCCGCGCAGGATCGCGTCGCGGTCCTTGAAGTGCTTGTAAGGCGCAGCGGTGCTGACGCCCGCGAGGCGAGCCGCCTGCGAGACCGAAAAGCCGTCCGGGCCGTGGGTCTCCACCAGAGCGCTCGCGGCGGCGATCAGCTGCGCGCGCAGGTCGCCGTGGTGGTACGCGGCCTTGGGCGTGACGCCGGGGGTGGCCTCATCGGTCATCGGCGCGATCCTCGCTTGACGAAGTTAGAATCTCTAACATAAGTTAGAGCCTGTAACTTCATCGCGGTGCAGGCATGGCGCAGACCGACGGCGTATACAAGGGGGTCCTGCGCATCGCCCTCACCGGCGCCGCGACCGCCGCGGTTCTCGCGATCTCGGTGGGACTCGTGGCCGGTGGCCGGTCGGCGCTAGCCTCGCGGGCCACCCACGCCACGCCGCCGCCCGCGGTGGCGCCGCAGGCCGTCAGGGTTTCGCGGTTCCTGCTCGAGGATGGGTATTCGGTCGACCGGGCCTTCACCGGCCAGATCGAACCTGCGCAGCGCGTCGCCGCAGGCTTCGAGTTCGGGGGCACGATCGCGGCGGTCTTCGTCGAGGAGGGCGACGCCGTCGACGCAGGAGCGCCGCTCGCCCGCCTTGACACGCGCCTGCTCGACGCCGAGCGCGACCGGCTGCTGGCCGCCCGCACGGCGGCGCAGGCGCAGGCGGAACTCGCCGCCCGCACCACCGAGCGGCAGACGGCGCTGCAGGCCCGCGGCGTGGCGTCGTCGCAGGCGCTCGACGCGGCGTCGCTGGGGGCTGCCGAACTGACGGCGCGCATCGCCGAGATCGACGCGAGCCTGGCGGCCGTGGCGATCCGGCTGGAGAAGGCGACGCTGACGGCGCCGTTCGCAGGCACGGTGGCCGCGCGCCACCTCGACCTCGGCGCGAGCGCCGAGCCGGGCCGGCCTGTGCTGACGCTTGTCGAGAGCGCCGCTCCGCTGTTCAGGGTCGGACTGCCGCCGGGGGCCATTGCGGCGATCCCGTCCGATGGCGTCGTGACAATCCGGGTCGAGGGGCGGGATCTCCGGGGCAGCCTGCGCGCCGTGCTGCCGGAACTGGACGCGGCCACGCGGACGCAGACCGCGCTCATCGAGATGATGGGTGATCCACTGCCCGCGTGGCGTAGCGTCGGTACCCTGATCCTGACCGAGCGCGTCACGGCCCGCGGCGCCTGGGCGCCGCTGTCGGCGCTGGAGGCCGGGCCGCGCGGGCTCTGGCGCGTGCTGACGGTCGTCGAGCGCGACGGCGAGACCGTGGCGGGCGCCGAGGCCGTGGAGATCCTGCATGCGACGGCCGAGCGCGCCTTCGTGCGGGGCACGGTCGCCGATGGCATGCGCATCATCGCCGACGGGACGCACCGGGTCGCCCCCGGCCAGCCCGTGCGGGTGCTGGAGCCCGGACAATGATCTCGACCCTCACCTTCCGCGAGCCGCGCTTCGCCGCGATCGCGCTGCTGGTGATCGTGTCGGCGGGCCTCTCGGCGCTGCTTGCGCTGGGGCGGCAGGAAGACCCGACCATCACCAACCTGTTCGCCACGGTTACGACACCCTTTCCCGGCGCCGACGCGGCGCGGGTCGAGGCGCTGGTCACGGTGCCGGTCGAGACCGCCCTGCGCGAGATCCCCGAGATCGACACGGTGGAGTCCGCCTCCGCCGCAGGCATCTCGGTCGTGCAGATCGACCTCGTCGAGACCATCTCGCCCGACCGGATCGAGGGCATCTGGTCCGAGGTGCGCGACGCGCTGGCCGAGCTGCGACCCGATTTTCCCGCCGGGGTGCAGGCGCCCGAGCTGGAAGCCGACGGTGCAGGTGCCTACGGTGCCATCGTGAGCCTGCGCGCCGCGTCGCCCGACACGCCGCCCGGCGTGGTGCTGCGCCACGCCGAGGCGCTGGCCGACCGGCTGCGCGGCGTGCCGGGCACCTCGCTCGTGGACCTGTTCGGCGCGCCGGAGGAGGAGGTGCTGGTCGCGCTCGACCCGCAGCGCATGGCCGCCCTCGGCCTGACCGCCGACGCGGTGTCGGACGCGATCCGCGCCGCCGACAGCAAGGGCCAAGCGGGGCGGCTGCGGGGCGAGGGCACGGAGATGATCCTGAGCGTCGCGGGCGAGATCACCGCGACCGAGCGCGTGCGAACTGTCATCCTGCGCGAGGGGCCGGAGGGCGCCTTGACCCGCGTGGCCGACATCGCCGCCGTCACCCGCGGCATCCGCTCGCCGCCCGCCGAGGCGGCGCTGCACGACGGCCGGCCCGCGATCCTCGTGGCGGCGAAGCTGGTCGAGGGGCTTCAGGTCGATGTGTGGATGGGGCAGGTCCGCACGGCGCTGGCGACCTTCGAGGCGGGAGCGCCAGACGGGCTGGATGCCACGCTGATCTTCGACCAGAGCCGCTACACCGCCGAGCGCCTGCGCGATGTCGGCGCCAACATGGCGCTCGGCGTCGCGCTGGTGGTCGGCGTGCTGCTGCTGACGCTGGGGCTGCGCGCGGCGATGATCGTGGCGGTGATCCTGCCGGTGGTCAGCCTCGCGTCGCTGGCGACCATGAACCTGATCGGCCTTGCGATCCACCAGATGTCGGTCACCGGGCTGATCGTGGCGCTGGGGCTGCTGGTGGATGCGGGCATCGTGATGACCGACGAGATCGGCCAGCGCCTGCGGGCGGGCATGGCGCGGGCGGCGGCTGTGGGTCAGGCGGTGCGGCGGCTGGCCATGCCGCTGATGGCCTCCACCGTCACCACGGCGCTGTCGTTCATGCCGATGGTACTGCTGCCGGGGCCCGCGGGCGATTTCGTCGGCTCCATCGCCATCGCGGTGATCGTGATGCTGCTCTGGTCGTTCGTCGTGGCGGTGACGCTGACGCCCGCGCTGGCGGGCTGGGCGATGCCCGCGCGCGAGG
>DAIPIU010000041.1:0-24570 GCA_036770645.1 Rubrimonas sp.
GCTCGTGCTCGTTGGCGAACAGCAGGTCGATGTCCTCGCGCACCATGCGGCGGAATTCGTCCCGGTGGCGCTCGATGCAGAACGGGTCGGACAGGGTGATCGAGACGCGGCCGCCCGCCTTCTTCGTGGCGGCGATGGCCTTGTGGAAGGCCTCCTGGCTGTCGAAGCCGTCGAAGCGGTAGCCTTCGAGGTAGATCCATTCGCTCTCGGCCATCACCGCCACGTCGATGTCGGCCGGCGACAGCTGGGCCGAGACGCCGAGATAGGTGTTCATCGACCGCTCGCCGTCGGGCGTCACCAGCACCATGCAGCGCCCCGTCTCCTCGCCCGCCGCGCCTTTCGGCACCTTCGGCGTGGCGAAGGCGACGCCGAGGCTGCGGATGTCATGGGCAAAGATCGCGCCGAGCTGGTCGTCCTTGACCTTGCCGACATAGGCGGCGCGCGCCCCCAGCATCCCCAGCCCCGCGATGGTGTTGGCCGCCGAGCCGCCCGAGACCTCGGTCGCCGGACCCATGCGGGCGTAGAGCTCGACCGCGCGGTCGGCGTCGATCAGCTGCATGATGCCCTTCTGCACGCCGTTCGCGGCGAGGAACTCGTCCGAGACCGGGGAGAGGACGTCCACCATGGCGTTGCCGATGCCGGTGACGTGGAAGCGCTTCATGCCGTCTTCTCCTCGTGGGCGCACAGATCCGCGATGGCGCAGTCGGCGCATTTCGGCTTGCGGGCGGTACAGGTGTAGCGGCCGTGCAGGATCAGCCAATGGTGGGCGTGACGGGCGTATTCGGCCGGCGTGTGGTCCTCGAGCGCCTTCTCGACCGCCAGCACGTCGCGGCCCGGGGCGATGCCGGTCCGGTTGCCGACGCGGAAGATGTGGGTGTCCACCGCCTGCGCCGGGTGGCCCCACCACATGTTCAGCACCACATTGGCGGTCTTGCGCCCCACGCCGGGCAGCGAGGCGAGCGCGGCGCGGCTGGAGGGCACCTCGCCGCCGTAATCCTCGACGAGGATGCGCGACAGCTTCATCACGTTCCTCGCCTTGGTGCGGAACAGGCCGATGGTGCGGATGTGCTCGATCAGCCGCTCCTCGCCGAGGTCCAGCATCCTTTTCGGCGTGTCGGCCTCGGCGAACAGGCCGCGCGTGGCCCTGTTCACGCCCTTGTCGGTGGCCTGGGCCGACAGCGCCACAGCCACCAGCAGCGTGTAGGCGTTGAGGTGCTCGAGCTCGCCCTTCGGCTCGGGGCGCTGGGCCGCGAGGCGAGCATAGATCGCGCGGAGCGCGGCGTAGGGAAGCTGGGCGGCCATGGCGGCCCCCATTGACGCGGCGCGGCACCCCTGTCCAGTGCGCGCAACGTCCGGGCCCGCGCGCGCGAAGAGGGGGGGCGGTCTGGCGCCGCGGGGCGCGTCCGCTATGCTGGAACGGCGGACCGAAGCGCGAGGAAAGACGGGTTGGAGAGCATCTACTGGGTCCTGTGCTGGGCCTGCCACCGCAAGTGCCGCCACTGCTACGAGCCGCGGTTCCGCCCCTATGTGCATGGCGAACTGGCGCGGGTGGTTGCGCAGGCGCGGGACAACGCGCCGAAGGTCCTGGCCAACCTGCCCGACGCCATGGGGTTCGGCGAGGACACGGCCGAGGGGATCGTTCGCCGGCCCGGTCGGCTGATCCTCGCCGGGGGCGAACTGCTGATCGATCCCGTGCGCGAGTCGGTGCTGTATCCGACGCTGGAGCGGGTCTCGGCGCGATGGCCGGGGCAGGGCGTCAAGGTGATCGTCCAGACCACCGGCGACCTTCTGACCCCCCGCATCGTGGAGGAATTGCTGGCCCGCGGGGTCTGGATGATCTCGGTCGCCGGCATGGACGATTTCCATGTCGGCATGGAGGGCGACCGCCGCCTGCCGCTGATCGACCGCCTGCGCGCGATCTTCGCCGCCGCCGGGATGCGCGACGGAACCGGCCTCGATCTCGCGCGCGCGACGCTGGCCGACGGGCCGTGCTGGTCGATGTTCGGCGCGACCGAGGATGCTTGGATCGGCAAGCTGTGGCCGCGCGGGCGCGCCTGGGAGAACGGGCTGTCCAAGGCGGGGATCGACGACAATTTCTGCGCCGCCTGGTCGGGGGGGATGAACGTCCTGCGTCGCGGCCGGGCGGGCTCGGAGGTGTCGGTCGACCCCGACGGGGCGGTCTATCCCTGCTGCCTCAAGACCCGCGCCCCGCTGGGCTGGCTGACGGAGGAGAGGCTGGAGGACATCCTCGATTCGGTCGCCGCGCTGCCGGCCCTGCAGGCCATCGATGCGGGCGAACCGTGGCGGATGGGCGAGGGCGACGGCTGGGACGCGGCGCGCTTCCGCGCCGCCTGCCGCACGACGACGCCCGACGGGCGCGCCTACGAGAACCTGTGCATCGGCTGCGACGCCTTCCACGACGCGGTGCTGGGGCCGGCGCTCGCGGCGCTGCGCGCCCGCCGCCTCGCGGCGCGGGGCGCGGCATGATCGCGCCGTCGCGGCGGGCGGTGCTGGCGGGGCTCGCGGCGCTCGGGGCCGGGCGGGCGGCGGCGGATGCGCCGGATCCCGCGGACTGGGCGGCGGTGCTGGCGGCGGCGCGCGGCCAGACCGTGCGCTGGCACGCCTGGGCGGGCGACCCGCGCATCAACGCCTACATCGCCTGGGCGGGGGCGGAGGCTGGGCGGCTGCACGGGATGCGCGTCGAGCACGTCAAGCTGGCCGACACCGCCGAGGCCGTGAGCCGCGTCGTGGCCGAGAAGGCGGCCGGCCGCGATGCGGGCGGCGCGGTGGATCTGGTCTGGATCAACGGCCCGAACTTCGCCGCGATGAAGGCGAACGGCCTGCTGTTCGGCCCCTGGGCGCAGGCGCTGCCGAACTGGCGCCTCGTCGATCCGGTGGCCAACCCGGCGGTGCTGTTCGACTTCACCGTGCCGACCGAGGGCTTCGAGGCGCCATGGAGCATGGCGCAGGTGGTGTTCTACTTCGACGCCGCGCGCCTGCCCGACCCGCCGCGCGGCCCGGCCGCCATGCTGGACTGGGCGCGCGCGAACCCCGGCCGCGTGACCTATCCCCAGCCGCCCGACTTCATGGGCGCGACCTTCCTCAAGCAGATGCTCTACGGCCTCGTGGCCGATCCCGCGCCGCTGCTGGCCCCGCCGGGGGCGGCGTATGCGGCCGTGACGGCGCCGCTGTGGGACTGGCTGGACGCGATCACGCCGCATCTGTGGCGGGGCGGGCGGGCCTATCCCCCCAACGGGCCGCGGCAGCGGCAGATGATGGCGGACGCCGAGATCGACCTCGCCATCGCCTTCGACCCGGCCGAGGCCTCCGCCGCCATCGCGGCCGGGGAACTGCCCCCCAGCGTGCGCACCTTCGCGCCCGAGGGCGGCGGCATCGGCAACGCCAGCTTCGTCGCCATCCCCTACAACGCGGCCGCGAAGGCCGGGGCCATGGCGCTGGCGGATTTCCTGCTGTCGCCCGCGGCGCAGGCGCGCAAGCAGGACCCGGCCGTCTGGGGCGCGCAGACGGTGCTGGCGATGGACCGGCTGCCGCCCGCCGACCGGGCGCTGTTCGACGCGCTCGACCTCGGCGTGGCGACCCTGCCGCCCGACCGTCTGGGCCCGCCGCTGCCCGAGCCGCATCCGGCCTGGATGGAGCGCATCGTCGCCGACTGGGTTCCGCGCTTCGGCGCGGGGCGGTGAGGGAGGCGTCCCGCGCGCCCTCCGCCGGCGCGCTGCTGCTCTGGGCCGCGCTGGGCCTGCCGGTCGCGGCGGGGCTGGCGGGCACGCTCGCCCCGGCCTTCGGCTGGCTGCCCGCGCTCGGGGGCGATGCGGTGTCGCTGTGGCCGTGGCGGGCGCTGCTCGACTGGCCCGGCCTGCCGCGCGCCTTGGGCGTGGCGCTGCTGTCGGGGCTGCTGTCGGTCGCGCTGTCCTTCGCGCTGGCGATGGCGCTCGTCGCCAGCCTGTCGGGCACGCGCGCCTTCCGCGCGGTCTCGGGCGCGCTGTCGCCGCTGCTGTCGGTGCCGCATGCGGCCGCGGGTTTCGGGCTGGCCTTCCTGATCGCGCCCTCGGGCTGGGCGGTGCGGGCGCTGTCGCCCTGGGCGACGGGCTGGGACCGCCCGCCGGACTGGCCGGTGCCGGGCGACCCCTGGGGGCTGGCGCTGGCCGCGGGGCTGGTGCTGAAGGAGACGCCGTTCCTGCTGCTGATGACGCTGGCCGCCCTGCCGCAGGCCGACGCGCCGCGGGCGGTGCTGGCGGCCCGGGCGCTCGGGCGCGGACCGGCGGCGGCGTGGATGGCGGCGGCGCTGCCGCGCGTCTATCCGCAGATCCGGCTGCCGGTCTATGCGGCGCTCGCCTATGCGGTCAGCGCGGTGGACATGGCGATGATCCTCGGGCCCACCGCGCCGCCGACGCTGGCGGTGCAGACGCTGCTCTGGGCGAACGACCCGGATCTGTCGCGCCGCTTCGTCGCGGCGGCCGCGGCGGTGGCGCAGATCGGGCTGGCGGCGCTGGCCATCGCGCTGTGGCGGGCGGGCGAGGCGCTGGCGGCGGCGCTGGGCCGGCGCTGGCTGGCGGCGGGCGGCCGCGGCCGGGGCGAGGCGGCGATCCGCGCGGGCGCGCTGGCCGGGGCGGGGCTGGTCGCCGGGACGGCGGCCGCGGGCGTCGCGTCGCTGGCGCTGTGGTCGGTCGCGGGGCTCTGGACCTTTCCCGACGCCATGCCGGGGGCGCTGACCGCGCGGCACTGGGCGGCGGCCTGGCCGGGCCTCGGCGCGGCGGCGGCCGAGACGGCGCTGCTGGGCCTTCTCGCCGCCGCGCTCGGGCTGGGCCTTGCCGTCGCGGCGCTCGAGACGGGCGCGCGGGGGGCGGCGCTCTGGCCGCTCTGGGTCCCGCTGCTCGCGCCGCAGGCGGCGTTCCTGCTGGGGGTGCAGACGCTGCTGCTGGGCCTCGGGGCCGATGGGGGGCGGGCCGCGGTCGTGCTCGCCCATGCCGTGTTCGTCGCGCCCTATGTCCTGCTGTCGCTGGCGCGGCCCTGGGCGGCCTGGGACGCGCGCATGGGGCTCGCGGCGCGCAGCCTCGGGGCCGGGCGGCTGCGGGTGCTGCTGGCGGTGCGCCTGCCGATGCTGCTTCGCGCGCTCGCCACCGCGGCGGCGGTGGGCTTCGCCGTGTCGGTCGGGCTCTACCTTCCCACGCTGCTGGCCGGGGGCGGCCGGGTCGCGACGCTGGGCACCGAGGCCGTGGCGCTGGCCGCGGGCGGCGACCGGCGGCTGATCGGCGTCCACGGGCTGGCGCTGACCGGCATGGCCTTCGCCGGCTTCGCCCTCGCGCTGGCCGTGCCCGCGATCGCCCACCGTCGCCGCCGCGCCCTGCGGGCCGGCGGTCCATGACCGGCGACGGGCTTCGCCTGCAGGGGCTGCGGGTGGCGCGCGGGGGGGCGGTGCTGGCGGCGCTCGACCTTCATGTGCCCCCCGGCGTCGTGGCGACGGTGATGGGGCCGTCCGGCTCGGGCAAATCCACGCTGCTGCTGGCGGCGCTCGGCGCGCCGCCGCCGGGCTTTTCGGTCTCGGGCCGGGTGTGGCTCGACGGGCGCGACGTGACCGGCCTGCCGATCGAGGCGCGGCGCATGGGCGTGCTGTTCCAGGACGACCTGCTGTTCCCGCACCTGTCGGTCGGCGGCAACCTGGCCTTCGCCCTGCCCGCCGCCCTGCGCGGCCGCGCCGCCCGCCGCGACGCGGTGGCCGCGGCGCTGGTCGAGGCGGAGCTGCCGGGTTTCGAGGATCGCGACCCCGCCACCCTGTCGGGCGGCCAGCGCGCCCGCGTCGCCCTGCTGCGCGCCCTGCTGGCCGAGCCGCGCGCCCTGCTGCTCGACGAACCCTTCGCCCGGCTCGACGCGGCCCTGCGCGCGCGCATGCGCGCCTTCGTCTTCGGGCGCGCAGGCGCCCGGCGCCTGCCGGTGCTGATGGTGACCCACGACCCCGAGGACGCGGCGGCCGCCGGCGGCCCTTTGGTGCGGCTGGGGGGCTGACCGCTCAGGCGGCGCGCGCCCGGCGCTGCGCGCCCGGCCCGGCGGGCACGATGCCCGAGGGGTTGAGCGCCCGGATCGAGTAGTAGCCGGCCTTGATGTGGTCGACGCTGACGGTGCCCTCGATCCCCGGCAGGGCGCGGATGCGGTCCGCATAGGCCGACAGGCGCGGATAATCCGCCAGCCTGCGGATGTTGCACTTGAACAGGCCATGGTAGGCGGGATCGAAGCGCACCAGCGTCACGAACAGCCGCAGGTCGGTCTCGGTGAGACGGTCGCCCAGCAGGAAGCGGCGGCCGTCGCCCAGGCCATCCTCCAGCCCGTCGAGCGTCGCGAACACGCCCGCCACCGCCTCGTCATAGGCGGCCTGGGTGGTGGCGAAGCCGGCCTTGTAGACGCCGTTGTTGAGGCTGTCGTAGATCGCGGCGTTGGCCGCGTCGATCTCCGCGCGCAGGGCCTGCGGGTAGAGGTCGACATCCGGCTTCGCCCAGGGCTCGAAGGCCGCGTTCAGCATCCGGACGATGTCGGCGCTCTCGTTGCTGACGATGGTGCGGCGCGCCGTGTCCCACAGCACCGGCACCGTGGCGCGGCCGGTATGGGCCGGGTCGGCGGCGGTGTAGAGTTCGTGAACGTAGGCCGCGCCGTTCAGCGGGTCGGGGCCCGCGCCCGGGTAGGTTCCGAACGCCCAGCCCTGCTCGCCGAGGAAGGGCTCGACCACCGAGACCGACACCGCCGCCTCCAGCCCCTTCAGCGTCCGGGCCATCAGCGTGCGCGAGGCCCAGGGGCAGATCAGCGCGACATAGAGGTGATAGCGGCCGGGCTCGGCCCGGAAGCCGCCCTCGCCGGTGGGTCCGGGCGCGCCGTCGGGCGTGACCCAGTGCCGGAAGCGCGACGCCTGCCGCACGAAGCGGCCGTTGTCGTCCTTGGCCTGCACGGGATCCCAGGCGTGGGTCCACTGTCCGTTCACGAGCATCGGTCGTCTCCTTGTCCGGAAGGGGTGGCGGACCGCCCCGCGCGGGACGGCCCGGCGGCGTCACGCGGCGGCGTGGAAGCCCGCGTCGGCCGGCGCGCGCTTCGGGCCCAGCGCGAAGGCGCCCTCGCCCAGCAGCGCCTGCACGATCAGCGCGGCGGCCCAGAAGGCCGGGAACTCCCAGCCGCCGCCCGGTGCCGAGAACAGCCAGCCGTTCGGCCCGTGCACGAGGATGATCGCGCCCAGCAGGATCGGCAGGGTGGCGAGCGCCGCGACCCGCACGCCGACGCCCAGGATCAGCGCGACCCCGGCCACCGCCTCGACCGCGATGGCCGCGACGCCCAGCGCGCCCGGCAGGCCGAGGCTCTCGAAGAAGCCCGCGGTGCCCGCGGGGGTGAACACGAAGGCCTTCAGCCCGGCATGGGCCAGCGACAGCGCGCCGAGCGAGACCCGCAGTCCGAGCGCGGCGTAGGGGGCGGTGCGATGGTCGATCATGGTTCGGTCCCTTCCTCGGCAACGCCCCGTGTCGGGGGCAGGTTCCCGTCTGCGCGTCCGGCACGGCGCCGTCCGTCTGGAAGCGAGGTTGCATGTCGCCGCCAGTGCGATAAACATCGGAAAACGCGATGGTTCATCAACGCTGCGTGGATGAATGGACAGGATCGGGCAGATGCGCGCCTTCGCCGCCGTGGTCGCCGCGGGCGGCTTCACCGCCGCCGCGGACCGGACCGGCTCGACGCCCCAGCTCGTCAGCAAATACGTCGCGGCGCTCGAGGACGACCTCGGCGCGCGGCTGCTGAACCGCACCACGCGCCGCGTCGCGCTGACCGATGCGGGCCGCGCCTACCACGCCCGCTGCGTCGCGCTGCTGGAACAGTTCGACGAGCTGCGCGCCGAGATGCGCGAGGAGCGCACGCGCCCGCGCGGCCTGCTGACCGTCGCCGCGCCCGTCACCTATGGCGAATTGCACCTGGTCCCCGCGCTGCACGATTTCGCCCGGGCATGGCCCGAGCTGTCGGTCGACCTGCGCCTGACCGACCGCTTCGTGGATCTGATCGAGGAGGGGGTGGACATGGCCGTGCGCATCGGTCGGCTGGACGACAGCGCCCTCATCGCGCGCCGCCTGTCCGAGGCCCCGATCCTGTGCGTGGCCGCCCCATCCTATCTGGCAGCCGCGCCGCCGCTCCAGGCCCCGGCCGATCTGGCGCGGCACGCCTGCATCGTGGACGCCAACCTCCGCGCGCCCGAGGCCTGGCCCTTCACGGTCGACGGCGCGGCGGCGACGGTGCGCGTCGCGGGCCGTTTCCGCGTCAACAGCGCCGCGGCCGTGCGCGCGCTCGCGCTGGCCGGGGCCGGCGTCGCGCTGTGCCCGGCCTATGTCGCGGGGCCGGACGTCGCGGCGGGGCGGCTGACGGCGCTGTTCGGCGGCGCGGCCCTGACGCTGCCCGTGCACGCGGTCTATCCCGCCGGCCGGCACCTGTCGGCCCGGGTGGGGGCCTGCCTCGACTTCCTCGCGGGGCGCGCCCGCGCCGGGTCGCTCGGATAAACCGAACGGTCGTTCGTCACGCTTTCGTGATCGCCGGTCGCCCCCCTTGCGCCGCGCGGGGGGCATCCGCATTTCAGCCGCGTTTGGAAACGACCGAACGTTCGGTATAGAGGAAGACCCCGATGTCCCGCATCCCCACCCCGGCCACGATCGACGCCGCGCCCGAGGCCGCCCGCCCGCTGCTCGAGGCGGTGAAGAGGCAGCTCGGCAGCGCGCCCAACCTGTTCCGCATCGTGTCCAACAGCCCGGCCGCGCTCGAGGGCTATCTCGGGCTCAACGGCGCGCTGGCGAAGGGCGCGCTCGACGCCCGCACCCGCGAGCGCATCGCGCTGGCGGTGGCCGAGATCAACGGCTGCGACTACTGCCTCTCGGCCCACAGCTATCTCGCCGCCAAGATCGCGAAGCTCGACGCGGCGGAGATCGCGGCCAACCGCGAGGGCCGCTCGCACGACCTGAAGGCCGACGCGGCGGTGAAGTTCGCCGCACGGGTGGCGCGCGAGCGCGGCCATGTCGCGGAGGCCGAAGTGGCCGCGCTGAAGGCCGCCGGCTACAACGACGCGCAGGTGGTCGAGATCGTCGCCCATGTCGCGCTGAACACGCTGACCAACTACCTCAACGAAGTCCTCGGCACCGAGATCGACTTCCCCGTCGTCCGCCGCGCCGCCGCCTGACGCGTCGCGCCCCGCGGCCCGCGGCGCGCGACCCCGCGAAGGGGCCGCGCGCCGCGCCTTGCCGCCGGGCCGCGCCGCGGCGACCCTTCCCGGCGCCGCCGCCCGCTGCGGGCGATGGCCCCGAACCGCCCCGCCGCGCGGGATCGCGCGGCGACCGCCTGAACCCCGCCGAACGGAGCCGACCATGACCCAGCCCGAGCCGCCGAGACCGCCCCTGCCGCCCTTCGACGCCGCGACCGCCGCGCAGAAGGTGCGCGCCGCCGAGGACGCCTGGAACAGCCGCGACCCCGCCCGGGTGGCGCTCGCCTACACGCCCGGCAGCCGCTGGCGCAACCGCGCCGAATTCCCGGTCGGCCGCGACGCCATCCGCGCCTTCCTCGCGCGCAAATGGACCCGCGAGCTCGACTATCGCCTCATCAAGGAGCTGTGGCTGCACGGCCCCGACCGCATCGCCGTCCGCTTCGCCTATGAATGGCGCGACGACGCCGGCAACTGGTTCCGCAGCCACGGCAACGAGAACTGGCGCTTCGACGCGGGCGGCTACATGGCCGAGCGCCACGCCAGCATCAACGACCAGCCCATCACTGATGCCGACCGCCTGTTCCGCTGGCCGCTCGGGCCGCGCCCGGCCGACCACCCCGGCCTGACCGCGCTGGGGCTGTGATGGCCGGCGCGGGCGACGGCGTCTGGCATGCGGGCGAGATCGCCCTCCAGACGCAGGCCGGCGTCGCGGACCGGATGGCCGAACTCGGCCCCCGCGCGATCCGCGACCGCATGCCGGACCAGCATCGCGACTTCTTCGCGACGCTGCCATTCCTTGTCCTCGGCGCCGTGGATGCGGGCGGCGACCCCTGGGCGACGGTGCTGACCGGCCCCCCGGGCTTCGTCGTCTCGCCCGACGCGCGGACCCTGCGCATCGCGGCCCGCCCCGCGGCCGTGGACCCGGCCGGAACGGACCTCGCGCCAGGCGCGGCGGTGGGCCTGCTGGGGATCGAGCCCGCCACGCGGCGGCGCAACCGGCTGAACGGCACGATCGCCGCGCGCGATGCCGGCGGCATGACGGTGGCCGTGGCGCAGAGCTTCGGCAACTGCCCGCAATACATCGCCGGGCGGCCGGTCGCGTCCGTCGCCCGGGCGGCCGGGCCGGTCGAGGCGCTGGACGGCCTCGACGCCGCGGCGCGCGCGCTGATCTCGGCGGCCGACCTGCTGTTCGTCGCCAGCCACGCCGACACGCCGGCCGGCCGGCAGGTCGACGTCTCGCATCGCGGCGGCATGCCCGGCTTCGTGCGGATCGATGCGGACGGGACGCTGACCATCCCCGACTTCCCGGGCAACCGCTTCTTCAACACGCTCGGCAACATCCTGCTGTCGGGGCGCGCGGGCCTCGCCTTCCTCGATCCCGACAGCGGCGACCTGCTGCAGATCGCCGGCGAGGCGGGGATCGTGGCGGACCCGGCCGCGGCCGCGGCCGTCGCGGGCGCGGAGCGGTTGTGGCGGCTGCGGCCCCGGCGCATCCTGCGCCGTCGCGGCGCGGTGGCGCTGCGGCTGGGGCCGGGGGAGCCGGCGCGGGGCGTCCCCGGGACCGGCGCACGGCCGGGGCCATGAACCCGCGCGGCAGCGATGAGGGCGCGTTCGCGATGACGGCCACCGCACCCCCGGCCCGGCCCGACGACCGCAGCGGGCCGCTGACGCGCGACGCCATCGTCGCGCTGCTGATCGGCCTGTTCCGCCGCGGCGGCTTCGAGGGCGTCAGCATGGCCGATGTCGCGAAGGCGACCGGGATCGGCAAGTCCTCGCTCTATCATCACTTCCCCGGCGGCAAGGAGGAGATGGCGGCGGCCGTGATCGCCGCGGTCGGCGCCTGGGTGCAGGACAGGCTCGTCGCGCCTCTCGACGCGCCGGGCGCGCGGGCCGAACGGGTGGACGCGATGCTGGCGAGCGTGGCGGCGCTCTACGAAGGCGGGGCCAGGCCCTGCGTGATCGCCAGCATGCTGGTGGGGGCCGAGGCCGGGCCGGTTCTGCCGGCGCTTCGCGCCGCGCTGTCGGCTTGGATCGGGGCGCTGCAGCGCGCGCTCGAGGCGACGGGCGCGCCGCCGGAGCCCGCCCGCGCCGCGGCCCTCGACGCGGTGGCGCGCATCCAGGGGGCCCTGCTGTTGTGCCGCGCGCTCGACGACCGGGCGCCGTTCGCGGCCGCGCTGGCGGCGGCGCGGCGCGACCTCCTCGCGACCTGAGCCCGGGCGGCGGCCGCGCGGTCCGGGCGCGGGCGCCATCCGCGGCCCGGGCGCGCGCCGGTCGGGCGCCGCCCCTTGACCCGCCGCGCGGGGCGTGGTGCGCTCGGATTGCGGCTGCGTCGCCGTCGGGGGTTCGGGGCTTGCGATGCGGGACGG
This sequence comes from Rubrimonas sp., assembly GCA_036770645.1. GTDB lineage: Bacteria > Pseudomonadota > Alphaproteobacteria > Rhodobacterales > Rhodobacteraceae > Rubrimonas. The sequence continues at coordinate 11,590 of DAIPIU010000041.1, forward strand.
CGCGCTGCGGGCGATGGTCACGGGCGCGGTCCTGTGGTCGGGCGTGGCGCTGGCCGACGCCGCGCAGGATCGCATCCATGCCGAGATGGTCGAGGCGCTGAAGGCCTATGCGGTGGCCAAGATGGGCCTCCATGAGGAGGGCTTCGCCGCCTGGATGGCGCTGGCCGAAAAGGGCAACGCGCAGGGGATCCTGAACGTCGCCGCCATGCTGATGGAGGGGCGGGGCACGGCGCGCGACCCGGCGGCTGCGGTCGACTGGCTGCGCCGCGGCGCGATGCAGGGCGATCCGCTGTCGCTGCACGGCCTTGCGCAGGCCCATCGCGACGGTGCCGGCGTCGCGGCCGATCCGGCCGAGGCCGACCGCCTGCTGCGCCTCGCGGCCGAGGCCGGGGCGGTGGCGGCCCAGCGCGAGCACGGGCTGACGCTGGCCGCCGCGGGCGATGCGGCCGGGGCGGCGCGCTGGCTGCGGCGCGCGGCGGACGGGGGCGACCCGGAGGCGCGCGCGGCGCTCGCCGCCATGCCGGGGGCCGCGCCGGCCGGGGATCTCGACCCGCGCGACCGGCGGCGCATCGCGGAGCTTCTGGCCGAGCTCGACGCCGCCGCGAACGCCCGCGACGCGCAGGCGCTGGTCGCCCCCATCGGCCCCGACGCGCCCATCCTCGTGCGCCTGCCGGGCGACGCCGCGGCGCGCGCCTACGACCGCGCCGCCTATGAGGCCCTCTGGGCCGAGACCTTCGCCGCCGCGGACCGCTACCGCTTCATCCGCGCCTTCCACGACGCGGTCGCCATGCCCGGCGGCGCGGTGGTGACCAGCAGCATCCGCGAGACGCTGGGCCGCGCCGGCGAGCCGCGCCTGCTGAGCGTGACCGAGCGGCTGGAGATCGCCCTCGACGGGCCCGCGCCGGCGATCCGGGCCGTGGCGCTCGACGCGACCGCCGACGACTGACGCCCATGGCCGTCGCCGTCGAACCGCCGCGGCCGGCCGCGTCGCGGCCCGCCCCGTCCCGTCCGGCCCCGTCTCGTCCGGCCGCGTCCCGGCTGGCAGCCTGGGCCGTGCTCGGGGCGGTGGGCCTCGGGTGGGGATCGAGCCAGATCCTGTCCAAGATCGCCGTGTCCAGCGGCCACCCCTCGGTGGCGCTGGCCTTCTGGCAGGCGAGCATCGGCGTCCTGCTGTTCCTGCCGCTGCTGGTCCTCGGCGGGCGCGGGCTGCCGCTGTCGCGCGGCCACCTCGTGTTCTACGCCGTCTGCGGGCTCACCGGCACGGCGCTGCCGCATGCGGTGTCCTTCCTGACCATCCGCCACCTGCCCGTGGGCGTGCAGTCGATCGTCTATGCGGCCATCCCCATGGCCACGCTGGCCTTCGCCGCCATCGCGGGGCAGGAGCGGCCGACGCGGCGGCGCGTGGCGGGGCTCGGGCTGGGGTTCCTCGGCGTCGCGGTGCTGGTGGGGCCGAAGCTGGCGCTGCCCGACCCCTCGGCCGCGCTGTGGTCGCTGGTGCTGCTGATCACGGTGGCCTCCTACGCCTTCGAGGGCGTCTATGTGGCCGCGCGCCGCCCCGCCGGGCTGTCGCCGCTGCAGGTGATGACGGGCCTCACGCTCGGGGCCTGGCTGCTGCTGGCCCCGGCGGCGCTGGTCGGCGGCGTCTGGGCCCCGCCGACCGGCTTCGGCCCGCCCGAGGCCGCGCTGGTCGCGGCGGCGGTGCTGCATGTCTTCGCCTATCTCGGCCTCGTCTGGCTGATCGGCGCGGCGGGGCCGGTGTTCGCCAGCCAGCTCGCCTACATCGTCACCGCGACCGGGGTGCTGTCGGGCGTGGTGCTGCTGGGCGAGCGCCATTCGCCGGCCGTCTGGGCCGCGCTGGCGCTGATGCTGGCCGGGCTGACGCTGGTGCGCCCCAGGGCGTGATGCGGCCGGACCGACGGGGCGGCGGCGGGGGCGGGAGCGGCGGCGCTATCCCGCCTTCTCGCCCGCCGGCCGCTCGACCGCGCCCAGCGCGTCGGCCAGCCGCGCGGCGGCCGAGCCCGGGCGCTTCGGCGCCGGCTGTCCCGGCCCCGGCGCCCAGCCGGTCAGGAACACGATCTCGAAACTCGCCTCGACGCGCCCGTCGGCGCGGGCGAAATGCTGCGCATAAAGCGCCGCGGCGCGCAGCAGCGTCGCGCGGCGGGTGAAGCCGCGGCGCCGCGCGGTCAGCGCGCAGGTCTCGCCCATGGCGCGCAGGTCGCGCATCAGCGCCAGCGCGTCCGGATAGTCGACCGTCAGCCGCTCGGCGTCCGCGACCGGCATGGCGAAGCCCGCCCGCTGCAGCAGCGCGCCCGCGTCGCGCAGGTCGGCCATGGGCGCGACCCGCGGGCTCATGCCGCCCTCGATCTCGAGCTCCGCCTCGGCGAGCGCCGCGCGCAGTTCGTGCAGCGTGCGCCCGCCCAGCATCGCGCCCAGGAACAGCCCGTCGGGCCGCAGCGCGAGCCGGTGCTGCGCCATCGCGCCGACCGGGTCGTTCTCGGCGTGCAGCGCCAGCCCCGACACGGACAGGTCCAGCGCGCCGGCGCCGAAGGCGAGCGGCCCCGCGGCCACCGCCGCCTCGGTCCCCGGGCAGGCGGCCGCGGCCACGGCGCACAGGCCCGGCGAGATGTCGCCCTGCAGCGTGCGCCGCGCGCCGGGACGGCCGGCGATCGCGGCCGCATAGGCCCCGCCCCCGGTCCCGTGCACGCCCGCGACCGGGAAGGGGCGGCCCACATCGGCCAGGCGCTCGGCGATCTCGGCCGCGGCGAAGCGGTGCAGGAAATCGGCCCGCCCCCAGCCGCGCGCCGCGCGGTCCAGCCGCAGGGCGCGCAGCGCGGGGTCGAATAGGCTCGGCGCATCGGTCATGGTCGGCGGCCTCCTGTCCGCGCCAGACATAGGCGGCCGGGCGCGCCGCGGCGATGGGCGGGGCGCGGCCGCGCAGGCGAAAGGCGCGGCGATGGGCTGGCGTGCGGCGGCGCGGCGGGGGCTGGGGGCGGCGCTCGACGCGCTGTATCCGCCGGCCTGCGTCGCCTGCCTCGAACCGACCGGGGCCGCGCACGGGCTGTGCCCGGCCTGCTTCGCCGAGGCGGGCTTCATCGCCGGGCCGGTCTGCGGCCGCTGCGGCGCGCCGATGCCGGCCGAGGGGCTGACCTGCGACGCCTGCCGCGCCGCCCCGCCCGCCTTCGACCGCGCCCGGGCGGCGGCGCTGTATCGCGGCTCGGCTCGGCGGGTGGCGCTGGCGCTCAAGCATGGCGACCGGCTCGAGGCGGCGCGCCCCGCCGCTGCCTGGATGCTGCGGGCGGGGGCGGGGCTGCTGGCCGAGGCCGACCTGCTGGCGCCGGTGCCGCTGCACTGGACGCGGCTGCTGGCGCGGCGGTCCAACCAGGCGGCGGAGCTCGCGCGCGGCATCGCGCGCCTGTCGGGGCGCGAGGGGGCGCTGGCGGTCGACCTGCTGCGCCGGACCCGGGCCACGCCCTCGCAGGGCGGGCGCAGCCGGGCCGGGCGGCAGGCGAACGTGGCGGGGGCCTTCGCGGTGTCGCCGCGCTGGATCGGGCGGCTGCACGGGGCGCGCGTCCTGCTGGTCGACGACGTGCTGACCACGGGGGCGACGCTGTCCGCCTGCGCCGCGGCGCTGCGCGCCGGCGGCGCGGCCGGCGTCGATGCGCTGGCGCTGGCGCGGGTTGCGCGCGATGCGCCCTTCGATATCTGATGGCGCGGCGGGTTGAACGGGGCAGGGGCGGCATGGCGCGCATCGAAATCTACAGCACGGCGTTGTGCGGCTACTGCGCGATGGCCAAGCGGCTGCTGCGCGGCAAGGGCGCGGCCTTCGAGGAGATCGACCTCGGCCGCGAACCGGGCCGGCGCGCCGAGATGATCGCGCGCGCGGGCGGCCGCCGGACGGTGCCGCAGATCTTCATCGACGGCGTGCATGTCGGGGGCTGCGACGACCTGCACGATCTCGACGCGCGCGGCGGGCTCGAGCCGCTGCTGGCCGGGGTGGCGTCATGAGGCTGCGCGCGGGGCTGGTGCAGCTGAACGGCAGCGACGATCCGGCCGCCAACCTGCCCGCGACCGAGGCGCTGCTGCGCGAGGCCGCGGCGGGCGGGGCGGACCTGATCCTGACGCCCGAGATCACCAACATCGTCACCTCGAACCGCGCCCGCCAGGCGGAGCTGCTGCGGACCGAGGCCGAGGACCCCACGCTGGCGCGCCTGCGCGCCGTCGCGGCCGAGCTGAAGCGCTGGATCGTGATCGGCTCGCTGGCGCTGAAGACCGGCGAGGGCGACGGGCGGTTCGCCAACCGCAGCTTCCTGATCGACGATGCCGGCGCGGTCCGGGCGCGCTACGACAAGATCCACATGTTCGACGTCGCCGTTTCGGCCGAGGACACCTGGCGCGAAAGCGCGGCCTTCCGCCCGGGCGACCGCGCGGTGCTGGGCGCGACGCCCTGGGGCGAGATCGGGCTGAGCATCTGCTACGAACTGCGCTTTCCCGCGCTGTACCGCGCGCTGGCGATGGCGGGGGCGTCGATCCTGACCGTGCCCGCCGCCTTCACCGTGCCGACCGGGCGGGCGCACTGGGAGGTGCTGCTGCGCGCCCGCGCCATCGAGACCGGCTGCTTCGTGCTGGCGCCGGCGCAGTGCGGCACGCATCCCGCGGCCCCGGGCGAGAAGCGCCGCGACACCTGGGGCCATGCGCTGGCGGTCAGCCCCTGGGGCGAGGTGCTGGCCGATGGCGGCGCGGCCCCGGGCGTGACGCTGGTCGACCTCGACCTGTCCGCGGTCGAGGCCGCCCGCGGCCGCATCCCGGCCCTGCACAACGGCCGCGGCTTCGCCGGACCCTGAGCGGGGCGCCGCCCCCGTCGCGGCCGGGCCTGCCGCCCGCCCGCGGAGCGCCGCCCTGGACGCCCCCCGATCGCCGCCGCGCGCCCGGCGCCGGCCGCGCGTCGAAGCCCGCCCCTCCCCGGGGCCCGCGCGCCGCGGGGCCTTGCCGCCGCGGCCCCGCCCATGGACAGATCGCGTGCCCGCCCCGATGGCGGCGCCCGGCAGGAGGCCGCTGCCATGACCGCCGATCCCCCGCAGTCCGCCCCGCGGCCCGTCGGCCTGACCGCCCCCGTGGCGGATTTGTGCGACGCCCATCCCGGCCGCGCGCGCGTGCTGCCCGGGCCGTGGCGCGCCTTCACCGGGACCGAACGGGTGGTGGGGCCGGCGCGTCTGATGGCGCTGCACGGGGCCGATGGCGCGCTCGCCGCGCTGCTGGCCACGCCCGGGGGCGGCGCGGTGGCGGTGGTGTCGGTGGCGGCGGGCCGGGGCGTCGCGGTGTTCGGCGACGGCATGGCGCGCGCGGCCGAGGCCAATGGCTGGGCCGGGGTGGTGATCGACGGCGCGCTGCGCGACGTCGCCCTGATCCGCGGGCGCGCGCCTTTCGTCGCTGCCCGCGCCGCCGCCCCGGCGATCCTGCGCGACGGCCCCGCGGGCGGGGAGGTCGCGGCGATGGTGGCCGCCGGGGTCCTGCTGCGCGCGGGCGACTGGATCGCCGCGGACGAGGACGGCATCGTCGCGCTCGACGGCGATCTGGCGCGCAGCCTGCGGCCCTGAGCCGCGCCGCCGTCGCAGCGTTGCAACCGAAGCGTCGCGCGCCCGTCGCGGGGCGTCGCTAGGGGCGGGGGGCCGCAACCCCCAAGGAGGATCCCCGATGGCCGCCCCCCGCCGCCTGTCCCGCAGCCTCGCCGGCGCGCTGCTCGCCGCCGCGCTGTCCCTGCCCGCCGCAGCCGAACCCGCGGACACGCTCGGCCCCTCGGGCGAGGGCGTGGACAACGCCCTGCTCTACGCCGTGGCGTGGAAGCAGACCGCCGCGGAATACCGCGCGCTCTACCATCAGGGCTACAACATCGCCCGCATGCATGTCGAAGCGGCGCTGGCCGGCCGCAAGGACGGCGACCGGCCGCTGGCCGTCGTCTCGGACATGGACGACACCGTGCTGCATGTGCTGGATTACTGGGGCCATCTGATCGGGCAGAAGAAGGATTTCTTCGACGATCCGATCTGGGACGCCTGGATCCCGACCAACGGCGTCGCGCTCGCCCCCGGCGCCAAGGCGTTCTTCGACTTCTGCGCCGAGAACGGGGTCGAGGTGTTCTATGTCACCAGCCGCGACCAGGGCGAGAACACCTTCGACTATGCGCTGGGCCACCTGCGCCATCTGGGCCTGCCCTTCGCCGAGCCCGCGAACCTGACCGTGCTGCGCGACACCTCGAACAAGGAGAAGCGCCAGGACGAGATCATGCAGACGCATGAGGTGGTGGTGTTCCTTGGCGACAACCTCAACGACTTCCGGCGCAAGTATTACCTCAAGGGCGACATCGACGGGCGCATCGCGGCGATGGAGGCCGACAGCGCCCTGTTCGGCACGCGCTATGTGCTGTTCCCCAACCCGACCGACGGGCACTGGCTGGCGGCGATCTTCGGGGACTCCGAGCCGCCCGCGACCGACGACAACCGCCGCACCATGCTGGGCGCGGCCACCCGCGCGGCCTGGACCGGCCAGTGACCGCCCGGCCAGCGACCGCCCGGCCGGCGGCCGCCCGGCCGGCGATCCGCCGTTGAGCGCAGGCTGCCCGCGCCCCGCTGCGGGCGGCCCCGCATCACGGCGTCCCGCAGCGCCTGCCTGCCGGGCCGCCCGTCTTGCCAAGACCGGGCCGCGGGCGGAGGATGCGCCGCCGCGGGCCGGCCACGGCCGGCGGCGCGGGAGGAGGAGGACAGGATGACATCGACACGCATCGCCCTTGCGGCGGCGCTGGCGTTCGGCGGCGCGACGGCCGGACAGGCGGCGACCGAGGCGGATTTCGGTCTGGAGACCGCGGCGCAGCTCGGCGCGCTGTGCGGGGCCCGGCCGGGCGAGGGCATGTACGGCCCGGCCATCGCCATGTGCCACGGCTTCCTCGCGGGCGCCCATGCGGTGCATGCGGGCATGGTGCGGGCCGACATCGCCCCGATCTACTGCGTCACGGCCGACAGCGGCGTGACGCGCGAGGGCGCGGCCCGCGACTTCGCGGCCTGGGTCGCGGCGACGCCGGCGGCGGGGACGCAGCCGGCCATCGACGGGCTGTTCGCCTGGGCGCGCACCGCCTATCCGTGTCCGAAATGAGCCTGGGGATCATGACCATGCCCGCACGCATCCTCATCGCCGGCGCCGCGGCGCTGGCGCTCGCCGGCTGCGCCGGCATGTCCGACCGCGAACAGCGCGTCGGCACCGGCGCCGCGGCCGGCGCCGCGGGCGGCGCGCTGATCGGCGCGATGACCGGCAGCTGGGGCTGGGGCGCCGCGATCGGCGCGGGCGTCGGCGCGGCCGGCGGCCTCGTGACCGACCATGTGATCACCGAGCGCGACGCCGCCTACCAGCGCGGCCGCGCCGAGGGCCGCGCCGAGGCGCAGCGCCCGTGACGCGACAACGGGTCCCGGCCCTGCCGGGACCCGCCTCGACCTTCCCCCCGGAGACCGCCTTCATGCGCCCCGCCATCCTTGCCCTGCTGATCGCCGCCGGCCTCGCGGCCCCCGCCCTCGCCCAGCGCGCGGCCTTCGACTTCCTCAAGGGCGCGGGCCTCGGCAATGCCGAGATCGAGGCGATGGAGGCGGCGGAGACGGTGCTCTACAGCGACCCGGACGCCGGGGCGGGGACGAGCACGACCTGGAGCACCCCCGCCGCCTCGGGCGAGGCGACGGTCACCGCGCGCGAACCCCGCGCCGACGGCCGCCCCTGCATCGTGATCCGCCATGTGGCGGAGGCGAACGGCGCCTCCGGTCCCGTCACCCTGCCGGTCAAGCGCTGCCAGGCCCCGGACGGCCGCTGGCTGATCGCGGCGCAGTGAGCCCGCGGGCCGGGGGTCCTCAGCGCCCCCGGAACAGCCCGCCCAGCACCCCGCGCACGATCTGCCGCCCGACGGTCGAGCCGACCGTGCGCGCGAGCGATTTCACCAGCGCCTCGCCCGCGCTGTCCGACCGGCGCGCCGGCGCCCGCGGGGCGGCGGCGCGCGACGGGGCCTCGTAGCGGCGGCCCGCGGACGGGGTCTCGGCCGGCGCCGCCGCGGCCACCGCCGCCAGCATCTCGTAGGCCGACAGCCGGTCGACCGCCGCCTCGTATACCCCCGCCACCGGCGAGGCCGCGCGCGCCGCGGCCAGGCCCGCCTCGCTGGCGGGCCCGAGCCGCGCCATGGGCGGGCGGATCAGCGTGCGCTCGACCACCGTCGGCGCGCCCTTGTCGCCCAGCGTCGAGACCAGCGCCTCGCCCACGCCCAGCGCCGGCAGCGCCTCGAGCGCGTCGAAGCGGGGGTTGGGGCGGAAAGTGTCGGCCGCGGCCTTCAGCGCCTTCGCGTCGCGGGGCGTGAAGGCGCGCAGCGCGTGCTGCACGCGGTTGCCGAGCTGGCCCAGGATCGTCTCGGGCACGTCGGCCGGCGACTGGGTGACAAAATAGACGCCGACGCCCTTCGAGCGGATCAGGCGGGCCACCTGCTCGACCTTCTCGACCAGCGCCCGCGGCGCGCCGCTGAACAGCAGGTGCGCCTCGTCGAAGAAGAACACCAGCACCGGCTTGTCGGGGTCGCCCACCTCCGGCAGCGTCTCGAACAGTTCCGACAGCAGCCACAGCAGCACGGTCGCATACAGCCGCGGCGCGGCGGTCAGCCTTCGCGCGTCCAGCAGGTTGATGCGCCCCCGCCCGTCGGGGGCGGTGGCGATCATGTCCTCCAGCGCCAGCGCCGGCTCGCCGAAGAAGCCCGCGCCGCCCTGGTTCTCGAGCACCAGCAGCCGGCGCTGGATCGCCCCGATGGACTGGCGCGACACCAGCCCGTAGCGCGCGGACAGGTCCGCCGACCGCTCGGCCATGTGGGTCAGCATGGCCCGCAGGTCCTTGAGGTCGAGGATCAGCATCCCCTCGTCGTCGGCCAGCCGGAACAGGACGTTGAGCGCGCCCTCCTGCGCCTCGGTCAGCTCCAGCAGCCGCGCCAGCAGCAGCGGCCCCATCTGCGAGACGGTGGCGCGCACCGGGTGGCCGGCCTCCCCGAACAGATCCCAGAAGGTGACCGGGAAACCCTCGTAGCCGTAATCGCCGAAGCCGATGCGCCCGGCGCGCTCGACGAAGCCGGCATGCGCCTTGTGGCCGGGGTCGCCGGGCTCGCACAGTCCGGACAGGTCGCCCTTCACGTCGGACAGGAACACCGGCACGCCGGCGGCCGAGAACCCCTCCGCCATGCCCTGCAGCGTCACGGTCTTGCCGGTGCCGGTGGCCCCGGCGATCAGGCCGTGGCGGTTGGCGTAGCGCAGCAGCAGGGTCTGGGGCTGCGCATAGTCCTCGCCGCCCCCGCCCAGAAAGATCGCGTCCGTCATGTCCCGGCCCTCCCCGCCCCCACCGGACACGGGGCGCGCGGGCGCGTCAAGCCGTTGCGGCAAGGCGCAGAATCGCCTCCGCCACTGCGTCCTCGGCGGCATGGTGGGGCATGTGGCCGACGCCGGGCAGCAGGGTCAGCCGCGCATCGGGCACGGCGCGGGCCAGCGGCTCGGCATGGACCGAGGCCCAGACGGTCGAATCGGCCAGCCCGTGCAGGATCTCGAGCGGCACCGGCAGCCCGTCATAGCGCGGGGCCTGCCGTTCGAGGGCTGCGTTGAGGTTGTCGAGATCCTCGGCGTTGGCGCGGAAGGTCGCCGGGCGCAGCGCGAGGCCGACGCCGACATGGGCGCCATAGCCCTCGGGCGGCGGGTTTGGCGCGAAGATGCGCCGCAGCACCGGTTCGGGGTTCGCGGTGTCGATCAGCAGCCGCGCCGCCGCGCCCAGCGCCGGGCCGAGCACGGGCAGCGCGCCCAGCCGGTAGAGCAGCCCCGCGTCGCCGCCCCAGGGATGCGTCGCCCCGGCCAGCACCGCCACGCCCGCGACCTGCGCCGGCGCGTCCGCCGCCCAGGCCATCGCCACCGCGCCGCCCCAGCTGTGGCCGACCACCACGGGCCGCTCCGCCCCGACCGCCGCGGCGGCCCCGCGCAGGATGCGGGCCTGCACCGCGGGCTCCCACCCGCGCAGGGGCGCGCGGTCGGAATAGCCGAAGCCGGGGCGGTCCACGGCGATGACCCGCAGCCCGGCGGCCGCCAGCCGCCCGGTCATCGAGAAGGTCCAGTCGCGCAGGTTGCCGCTGGCACCGTGCACCAGCACCACCGGCGGCCCCGCGCCCTCGTCCGTCAGGTGCACGCGCAGCCCCTCGACCGCGACGAAGCGGCCCACCGGCGGGTGCGTCTCCTCGGCCCGCGGCCCCGAGGCGGCCCGCGCCGCCAGCGTCGCCGCGCCCAGCGCCGCCGCGCCGGCCGCCGCCGTGATCAACCGCCGCCGCGTCATCGCCATGCCCCGCTTCCGTGCCATGTCTCAGATAAGCCGCGGGCCGCGCGACGCCAGCGTTGCCTGTTTGGTCAATATCGCTTACCTTCTTTCGTCGCAGGGGGCGCCAGATCCCCGCGCCGGGACCGCAAGGCCGGACCACAGGGAGAGCACCGATGGATCTGCGCGACGTTTCGCTGTCGGACCGTTACGATCTGGGCAAGCGCCATGTCCTGCTGTCGGGCATCCAGGCGCTGACGCGCGCCTGCCTCATGCAGCGCGCCCGCGACGCCGCCGCCGGCCACCGCACCGCGGGCTATGTCTCGGGCTATCGCGGCTCGCCGCTGGGCGGCGTCGACCAGACCATGATGCGCGAGGCCGCCCGCCTGCGCGCCGCCGACGTGGTGTTCGAGCCGGGGCTGAACGAGGATCTCGCCGCCACCGCGCTTTGGGGAACCCAGCAGGCGGGGCTGCGCGGCGAGGGCCGCTTCGACGGCGTGTTCGGCATGTGGTACGGCAAGGGGCCGGGGGTCGACCGCTGCGGCGACGTGTTCCGCCACGCCAATTTCGCCGGCGCCGCCCCGCTCGGCGGCGTGGTCGCGGTGATGGGCGACGACCACACCTGCGAAAGCTCGACCACCTGCCACCAGAGCGACCTCGCGCTGCTCGACGCCATGATGCCCGTCCTGTCGCCCGCGGGCGTGCAGGAGGTGCTGGACTTCGCGCTCGCGGGCTGGGCGCTCAGCCGCTACGCGGGCGTCTGGGTGGGCCTGAAATGCCTCAAGGACACGGTCGAGGTGGTGCAGGTCGTGGACGGCGACCCGCACCGCATGCGCTTCGTCGCGCCGGCGGACTTCGCGATGCCGCCCGAGGGCGTGTCGATCCGCCTGCACGACACCCCGCAGGCGCAGGAGCGGCGCATGCACGAGGTCAAGCGCCACGCCGCGCTGGCCTTCGCGCGCGCCAACGGGCTGGACCGGCGCACCCATGGCGAGGCGGGCGCGGCGCTGGGCCTCGTGGCCGCCGGCAAGTCCTGGCTCGACCTCGTGCACGCGCTGCACCTGCTGGGCATCGACGACGCGGAATGCCGCCGCATCGGGCTGACGGTCTGGAAGGTCGGCATGGTCTGGCCGCTGGAACAGCTCGCGCTGGCGGAATGGTCGCGCGGGCTGTCCACCATCGCGGTGATCGAGGAGAAGCGCCCGCTGATCGAGGCGCAGCTGAAGGAGGCGATCTACAACATCCCCGGCCGGCCGGCCGTGATCGGCGGCTACGACCTGAACGGCGAGATCCTGTTCCCCGAGCCCATGGCGCTCGACCCCGTCATGGTGGCGCTGGGGCTGGGCCGCGTGCTGGAAAGCGCGGGGCGGATGACCGAGCCCGTCGCGGCGCGCCTCGCGGCGCTGAAGGCCGACGCCGAGGCCGCGCCGACGCTGGATCTGGCCGCGCGCAAGCCGTGGTTCTGCGCCGGCTGCCCGCACAACAGCTCGACGAAGATCCCCGAGGGGACGCGCGCCTATGCCGGCATCGGCTGCCACTACATGGTCCAGTGGATGGACCGCGGCACCGAGGGCTTCACCCACATGGGCGGCGAGGGGGCCAACTGGATCGGCGAGCGGCATTTCTCGACGCGGGCGCATGTGTTCCAGAACCTCGGCGACGGCACCTACAATCATTCCGGCGTGCAGGCGATCCGGGCCGCGCTCGCGGCGGGCGCGAACATCACCTACAAGATCCTGTTCAACGACGCCGTGGCGATGACCGGCGGGCAGGCCAACGAGGGCGGGCTCGACCCCTACCGCATCGCCGCCGAGCTGACCGCGATGGGCGTGAGGCGCGTCGTGGCCGTCCACGACCCCAAGGAGGATTTCGACCCCGCCGGCGTGCGCGCCGAGACGCGCGACGCGCTGGACGCCGTGCAGCGCGAGCTGGCGGCGGTCGAGGGCGTGACCGCCATCGTCTATGTCCAGACCTGCGCGGCGGAAAAGCGCCGCCGCCGCAAGGCCGGGGCCTTCCCCGAGGACCGCCGCGCCTTCATCAACCCGCTGGTCTGCGAGGGCTGCGGCGACTGCGGCATCAAGTCGAACTGCGTCGCCATCCTGCCGCTCGAGACCGAATTCGGCCGCAAGCGCGAGATCGACCAGTCGGCGTGCAACCGCGACTTCTCCTGTCTCGACGGGTTCTGCCCGTCCTTCGTGACGCTGCACGGCGCGAGGCCGCGCAAGGCCGCCGCCGCGCTGGAACTGCCCCCGCTGCCCGAGCCCGCGCTGCCCGCGATCCGCGGCACGTACAACACGGTCATCACCGGTGTCGGCGGCACCGGCGTCGTCACCGTCGGCGCGCTGCTGTCGATGGCCGCGCATCTCGAGGGCAAGGGCGCGGGCGAGATGCAGATGGCGGGGCTGGCGCAGAAGGGCGGGGCGGTCAGCATCCATGTGCGCATCGCCGAAACGCCGGCGGGGATCGACGCCATCCGCGTGGCCGCGGGCGAGGCCGACGCGGTGATCGGCGGCGATCTGGTCGTCGCCGCCGCCGCGAAGACGCTGGCGGGCATGAAGGCCGGGCGCACCGGCGTGGTGTGCAACGAGCACGAGATCGTCACCGGCGACTTCACCCGCGACGGGGCCTTCT
>DAIPIU010000099.1:0-5786 GCA_036770645.1 Rubrimonas sp.
ATCCGCGAGGGCGGCCGAACCGTCGGCGCAGGCGTCGTCTCCAAGATCATCGAGTGAGTCTGCGGGCCGCCCCGTCCGCGGGAACCGCGGGCGGGGTCGGCGCAGGCGCCGTCCCGGGAATCGTCCCCTGACGGCGCGGCGCGGCCTCGGGTGCGAGCGACCGGCGGGCCGGGGGGGCGACCCCCGGCCCGTCCGCGTTCAGCCGTCGGCCTCGAAGCCCAGCGTGGCGGGATCGAACGCGTAATGCGCGCCGCAGAACTGGCAGTCCGCGGTCACGCGCCCCGCGGCATCGGTCATGGTGGCGATGTCGCCGGCGGAATACTGCGCCAGCGCCGCACGCACCCGGTCGGCCGAGCACGAGCAGCCGAACTCGACCCGGCGCGCCGGCCAGACCCGCGGCTCCTCCTCGTGGAACAGGCGCAGCAGCATGGTCTCGGCATCGACCACCGGGCCGATCAGCTCATGGGGCTCGACCGTGTCGAGCAGCATGTTGGCGCGTCGCCAGTCGTCGCCGCCATCCGACATCGCGGCGACATCGGCCGCGCTCATCAGCCCCTGCTCGCCCGAGGGCGCGTCGGGGGCGGCATGGGGCGACGCCTTCGGCATGTGCTGCAGCATGATGGCCCCGCCCCGCCAGCGCGGCGGCGCGCCGGGCGCGGCGCTTTCGGCAACGGCCACGGCGAAGCGCGTCGCGCGCTGTTCGGACTGGGCGAAATAGGTCTCGGCGCAGGCGCCCAGCGATCCGCCCACCAGCGGCGTGAGACCCTGATAGGGAACGGTTCCCGGCCCCTGATCGATGGTCATCGCGAACAGGCCCGATCCCAGCAGGCCGAAGGGCGGGGCCGTGCGGGGCAGCCCGTCGGCGTCGAAGCCGGCATAGGCGCGCATGCGCCCCGCACCGCCCTCGACCTCGGGCGCGCGCCAGTCGGCCGCGATCAGCCGCACCGGCCCGTCGCCGCGCACCTGCATCGACAGCTTCCAGCGCAGGTCGAGCGCATGCCCGATCAGCGCCGTCACCAGCGCCGCCTCGGCCACCAGCGCCGAGACGGCCGGGGGATAGGCGTGCTGGCCCAGAATCGCCTCCAGCGTCGCGTCCAGCCGCACCACGCGGCCGCGGATGTCGGCCCGATCGAGCTGGAACGGCAGCACGGAATCGTCGCCGGCGGGTTTCGGCGTCTGCGGCATCGGGCTGGTCCTTCGTGCGGGATCGGGCGGTTTTAGGCCCGCGCGCGCCGGCGCGCAATTCATCGGCCCGCGCGCGCAGGCGCGCACCCAATCGGCCCGCGCGCGCCAGCGCGCATCCCATCTGCCCCAGCGCGCAGCCGCACACCCCGCCGAGCCGCCTGCCGGCGCCCGATCCGGCGCCGCACCGCGCTGGACGCCGGGCCCGGCGCGGTCCAGAACCCCCGCGCACGCATCGCTTCAGGGAACGCCCCATGCGCCGCCACGGCCCCCCGCCCCGCCCCCGCCTGCGCTACCGCGACCGCCCGGGCGCCTATGGCGTGCTGCTGCTGGGCGACGATGTGCTGCTTGCCCGCCAGAACGACGATCTGCTGCTGCCCGGCGGCGGCATCGACCCCGGCGAGACGCCGCTGCGCGCGCTGCACCGCGAGGTCCGCGAGGAGACCGGCTGGCGCATTTGCGCCGCGCGTCGGCTGGGCGTGTTCGCGCGGCACGACTGGATCGTGCCCGAGGGCTATTTCGCGCGGAAGGTCCAGCATGTGTATGTCGCCCGGCCGGTGCGGCCGCTCGGGCCGCCGCTCGAGCCCGACCATCTGCCTGTCTGGATGCGGGCCCGCGATGCCGTCGACGCGCTGTCCGTCGAGGGCGAGGCCTTCGCGCTCGAGACCGCGCTGCGGGCCGGAACCGGCCGCTGATCCACGCTCACGCCGCCGCCGCGACCTCGCGCAACCTCGCCACCATGGCGCGCAAGCCGTTGGACCGCTGGGAGGACAGCGCCTGATCCAGCCCAAGCCGCGCGAAGGCGGCGGGCGCATCCAGCGCCGAGGCCTCGGCCGCCGTGCGACCGGCATACAGCGTCCTGAGCACCGCGATCAGCCCGCGCACGATCATCGCGTCGCTGTCGCCGTCGAAGTCCAGCCGGTCGCCCGACCAGCGCGGCGCGATCCAGACCTGGCTGGCGCAGCCATGCACCTTCGTCTCGGGCGTCTTGAGCGCCTCGGGCATTGGGGGCATGCGCTTGCCGAGGTCGATGACATAGCGGTAGCGGTCCTCCCATTCGTCGAGGAAGGCCATGTCGGCCGCGATGGTCTCGAAATCCGGCTGATCGTCCATGCGCCCCTCCGCTGCACGCCAGCAGATAGGCCCGCGCGCGGCCGCGGTCCAGACCGGCCGCCCGCCCGCTTGCGCGGCGGCCCCGGCCGGGGGTATCGAGCAGGCCCGGCGGGCGGCGAGGAGAAAACGATGCGGCGCAAGTCCCTGTTCCTCGCGGCGCTGGCGCTTGCGGCCTGCGGCGGCGATCCGGCCCCGGCGCCGACCGGCGCGCCGATCGGCCCGCCGCCGGCCGAGCGGCGCCTCGCCGCCGAGGTCGCCGACATCGAGATCGGGCGCACCTTCGACGGTTATGCCGTCGCCGCGACCGGCGCCTTCTCGGGGCGGGGCTGGAGCCGCGCCGGCCTCCAGCTCGTGGACACGGACGGGCCCGGACCCGACGGCCTCATCGACCTCGAACTGACCGCACAGGTCCCTCCGCGCGACGCCGTCCCCGACGGCGCCACCCGGCTGCGCGCCCATGCCCTGATGCGCGAGGCGCAGCGTCGGGGCGCGCTGGGCATTCGCGTGCGCTCCGCCGGCGGCTTCGTGGAAAAGGCCTTCCCCTGAGGGGCAGCCCCGCCGTCAGATGCGCTGGCCGTTTCCGCGCACCGGCTGGCAGGACCATTTCGCGATGCGCCAGTCGGGACGGCTGGCCTTCCATTCGGCCAGCGCGCCCTGGGCGCCCATCACGCAGCCCATCAGCGACAGGTCGGCATAGGTGAGATGCTGCTCGCGGCACTGCGCGGGCGCGGTGGAGAGGCAGGCGACAAAGACGAGTTCGATCATGGTCTGGGCCCCCGATTCCGGGCCGCGATGGCCGCCGGCGATCGGCGGTCGGGTGCGGCATGCCCGAAAACCTGCCTGCCAAGCGTTCAGATGTCGTGAACCCCGCGCGCGGGACCGCCCTTCCGGCACCCGATGCCTAAATAACAGGCTGCTGCACCGCAATACGATCTGTGTTGCATCGCAACAGAAACCGGATCCCCGCCTCAGGCCAGCGAGACGATTCGCACCCCCTGCGGCGTGGCGGTCAGGGCGATCTCCCCCGCCTTCAGCCGCAGCGCGTCGTCGCCGAACACCGCCCGCCGCCAGCCCTGCAGCGCGGGCACCGCGGCCGACTCGTCGCTCGCCAGCGCCTCGAGGTCGGCCGTCGAGGCGATCAGGCGCTGCGCCACCCCCGTCTCGTCGGACCGCGCCTTCAGCAGCACCTTCAGCAACTCCACCAGCGCCGCCGAACCGGGCTTCGGCTGCGGCCGTTCCTCGACCTCCGGGCGGGCCTCCGGCGGCATGGCCTCGGCCGCGCGCAGGGCGGCGAGGATGGCGTCCGCCGCCGCGCCCTTGCGCCCCTCGCGCTGCAGCAGGCGGCAGGCGTTCAGCTCCTCGACCGTGCCGGGGCGGCTGGCGGCGATCTCGAGCAGCGCGTCGTCCTTCAGGATGCGCGATCGCGGCACGTCGCGGCCCTGCGCCTCGCGCTCGCGCCAGGCGGCCAGGCACTGCGCGGCGGCCAGCACCTTGCCGGAGCTCGTGCGCGTCTTCAGCTTGCGCCACGCCTCCTCGGGCTCGGTGCGATAGGTGGCGGGGTCGGCGAGGATCGCCATCTCCTCGGCCACCCAATCCTCCCGCCCGGTGCGCTTCAGCTCGGCCGCAAGGTGCAGATAGATCGCGCGCAGATGGGTCACGTCGCCCAGCGCGTAGTCGACCTGCTTTTCGGTCAGCGGCCGGCGGGCCCAGTCGGTGAAGCGCGACGACTTGTCGAGGCCGGCGCGCGCGATCCGGCGCACCAGCGTCTCATAGCCGATCTGGTCGCCATAGCCGCAGACCATCGCGGCCACCTGGGTGTCGAACATCGGCGCCGGCACCATCCCCGCCAGATGCACGAAGATCTCGATGTCCTGCCGGGCGGCGTGGAACACCTTGACCACCTTGGGATCGGCCATCAGCGCGAACAGCGGCGCGAGGTCCAGCCCGCCCATCGGGTCGATGGCGACCGCCGCGCCGGGGTCGTCGCCCGGACGGGCGAGCTGCACGAGGCACAGCTGCGGCCAGTAGGTCCGCTCGCGCATGAACTCGGTGTCGACGGCGACGAAGGGGTGCTCGGCAAACTCGGCGCACAGCGCGTCGAGGACAGCCTGTTCGGTGATCACGCTCATGCTTGGCGTCTTAGCGCGCGGGCGCGGGCTTGTCGTGGCGAAAACGTCGCGGCGGCGGCGGCGACCCGGCCGGGTCGACCGCGCCGCGGCGGGCGGCTAGGGTCGCGCTCCGGCGGCGAGGGAGGGGCCATGCGCTCGGTGCTGATCGCCAACGCCAAGGGGGGCGTGGGCAAGACCACGACGGCGACCACGCTGGCCGCGGCGCTGGCGCGCAGCGGCGCGGCGGTGGCGCTGGCCGATGCCGACCGGCAGCGGTCCTCGCTGCGCTGGCTCGCCGCGCGCCCGGTCTCCGCGGCGGCGATCCTCACGCTGGACTGGAGCCGCGCGAAAGACGTGGGAGAGGCCCCGAAATCGCTCGACTGGCTGGTGATCGACGCGCCCGGCGCCCTGAAGGGCGACAAGGCCGAAACGCTGGCGGCCGAGGCCGACGTGATCGTGACCCCCGTGGCCCCCTCGTCCTTCGACGTGCGCGCGACGCTGAAGTTCCTGTCCGCGCTCGAGGAGATCAAGCGCGTGCGCAAGGGCCGGGCCGCGGTGCTGATCCTCGCGAACCGCGCGCGCAAGGGGCGGGCGCTCGCGGCGCTCGAGGCAGAATTCGCCGCCATCGGCAGGCCGCCGGTGGCGCGGATCCCGGACCGCGCGGCCTATGTCGACCTCGCGGGCCTCGGCCTGTCGGTGTTCGACCGCGACACACGCGCCATGGCGGCGCTGCGGGCCGACTGGGCCCCGCTGGTGGCGGCGCTGGGGCCCTGACCGCGCCGCGCCCCGGTTTCGCGATGTTTTGAACTTGATCCGAATCAACAGCGGACCGGTCCGAATCGCGATAGGTTGCTCCCGGCGGATCAACCGCTGTCCCCGAACCACCAGAACGGGAATCGCTGCCATGACCCAGACGCACGACGCATCGCCCGCGAACGATGCGATGGCCCGCATCGCCACCGCCAACCAGACCTTCCTCGCCGTGGCCTCGCGCGCCACGGCGGTGTCCGCGCAGGGCATGATCGCCGCCCAGAAGCGGCTCATGGACTTCGCGGCGAGGCGCATGATGACCGACCTCGAGGCCGCGGCCGCCATGGGCCGCTGCGCCAAGCCGGAGGAGGCGGTGGCGCTGGCCCAGGAATTCTGCCGCCGGGCCATGACCGACTATGCGGCCGAGACCGCCGAGATGATGCGCGCCGCGGCCGCCGCCGTCGCAGACCGGGCCGAGCCGCCGCATCACTGACCCGGGCCCGCGCCGCACCCCCGTCCGGCCGGGGCGGCGCATGGGCGCCCGCGCCGTCCCCTTCCTGCGGGGGCGGCGCATGGGTGCCCGCGCCGTCCCCGTCTTGCGGGGGCGGCGCATAGGCGCCCGCGCCGTCCCCG
>DAIPIU010000100.1:0-5757 GCA_036770645.1 Rubrimonas sp.
AAGCAGGCGCTGGCCATCGCCGACCGCGGCTATGTGCTGGCGACCGGGCGCAACCGGCGCGACGGAACGGGGGCGGCGTTGCTGGCCGACCCCGAGATCGCACGACTTTTCCTCGGGGGGTGAGACGATGCAGCGCGTGATGAACCGCGTGGTCGATATGTGGGACTGGACGCGGCGCGTCCTGGGCTTCGACCGCATCAAGCGAGAGGTCCGGGCCGAGGCGCTGGCCGGGCGGTCGCTGTTCGCGCGCATCCTGTTCTGGGTGCGACCGGCCGTCGCGGGCGTCGTGCTGCTCTACGTCCTGCTGCTCGTGACCCGCTTCTCGGTCATCCACGGCGACGAACTCGGCTATCCGCAGCGCGTCATCGAGCCGCCGCCGTCCGTCAATCTCGCCACGCCGGGCACGGCGCTGCCGGACCAGCCGGGCACCTGCCGGCGCAGCCAGACCGTCGCCGTGACCGCCTACGTCATCGACGTGCTGGTGAACCAGAACACCTGGATCCCGATGGATCCGCAGTTCAAGGTCGGCTGGCTGACGTTGGCGAGCTTCGAATCCGGGCCGCTGTTCGACAACAAGGCGTCCTTCCAGCTCGGGGCCGGGCGCGCCGTGCGACGCATGTCGATCGAGCTCGCGGACTTCCTCGGGCGCGCCCGGCGCACCTCCGCCGCCGACGCCGACCTCGTCTCGGCGCGCAGCTTCATGCAGTTCAGCGAGCGCGCCTGGTTCATCAATCCCTTCGACAGCCGCAACCCGTTCATCTCGACCACCGCGGCGCAGGCGTACAGGTCCGGCATCGAGGACTATCGGCGCTTCAACGACCGTCTGGCCGCCTGCGACGCGCTGTTCGACGCGCGCAGCGACACGCTGTTCCTCGTGCTCGAACGCATCGCCAACGACATCGCGGGCGCCTCGGAGGAACTCGCGAGCCGCTCGAAGGGCGAGCGCTGGGACGTCGCGTCGAAGACCTTCGTGCCGGGCGAGGGGAACAACCTCGGCTTCTTCGACTTCCGCGCGGACGATCTGTTCTGGCGGGCGCATGGGATGATGTGGGCCTATCACGGCATCCTGCAGGGCATGCGCGAGGATTTCGCGGACGCCATCGCCCAGAACAACGCCGGTCCGATCTGGGACCGGCTCGAGGGCCATGTCGCCGAGGCCGCCGCCATGCGGCCGCTGATCGTGTCGAACGGCCGCGCCGACAGCCTGTTCCAGCCCGACCACCTGTCGCAGCTTGCGGTGTCGATGCTCCGCGCCACCCAGAACATCCTCGAGCTGCGCGAGGTCATCCAGCGCTGATGACCCTCCTCGACTTCGTCAACTTCCACCTCGTGCCCGGCATCGTGTTGGGCGCGATCTACGCGCTGGGCGCCATCGGCGTGACGCTGGTGTTCGGCGTCATGCGCTTCGCCCATCTTGCCCATGGCGACATGGCCACGACGGGGGCGTTCCTCGGCCTGACCGCGGTCGGCGCGCTCGGCGTCTCGCCCTGGGGCGCGCTGCCGCTGGCCATGGCGGCGACGGCCGCGGTGGCGATGGGCTGCGACAGGCTGTTCTATGCCCATCTGCGGGCACGGCCGATGATCCTGACCGTCATCGCCTCGCTGGGGGTGGCGCTTATGCTGCGCGCGCTTGTGCAGGTTGCCTATGGCGTGGACAGCCAGAGCTATGTCCGCGGCATCGTGCGCCCGACGGACTGGTGGGGCGTGCGCCTGCGCGACCGCGAGATCTGGACGGTGCTGGCCACCGTGGCGCTGGTGGCGGCGCTGGGGGTGTTCCTTTCCCGCAGCCGCTGGGGCAAGGCGATGCGGGCGATGTCGGACAACCCCGACCTCGCGCGGCTGTCGGGCATCGACACCCGCACCGTCACCTTGATGACCTGGGCCATCGCCGGGGCGCTGGCGGCGGCGGCGGGCGTGATGCTGGGGATCGTCACCGAACTGCGCTCGATGATGGGCTGGAACGTGCTGCTGCCCTTCTTCGCCGCCGCCATCCTCGGCGGCGTGGGGCGCGTCGAGGGCGCGCTTGTCGGCGGGCTGGTGGTGGGCGTCGCCGAGGAGGTCTCGGTGCTGGCGATTCCGGCGCAGTACAAGGCCGCGATGGCCTTCGTGATCCTGATCGGCATGTTGTGGCTGCGGCCCACGGGCCTGTTCCGGGGCAAGACGCTGTGAGCCCTTGGCCTGGCTTCGATGCGTGTCGCCTGCCCGGCGCGCGGGCCGATGTCGCGATCCACGCGCAGGTGGGCGGCGCGGGGCCGCCGCTGCTGCTGCTGCACGGCTTTCCGCAGACGCATCTTGCCTGGCGCCATGTCGCGCCGCTGCTGGCGGCGCGCTTCACCGTCGTCGCGGCCGATCTTCGCGGCTATGGCGACAGCGGCGCGCCCGCGGACGACCCCGCGCACGAGACCTATTCCAAGCGCGCCATGGGGGCCGACATGGTCGCCGCCATGGCCGCGCTGGGGTTCGCGCGCTTCCACGTCGCGGGCCACGACCGCGGCGGGCGCGTGGCCTACCGCCTCGCGCTCGACCGGCCCGACATCGTGGCCCGCCTCGCCGTGCTCGAGATCGCGCCGACTCTGGCGATGTGGCAGGCCTTCGACGCGGGCCTCGCGCACAAGGCCTGGCACTGGAGCTTCCTCGCCCAGCCCGCGCCCCTGCCCGAACGGCTGATCGGAGGCGATCCGGTGTTCTGGCTGGACCACACCCTCCGCGCCTGGAGCAGGGATGATGCGCTGGACGCCTTCGCCGGCGCGCTCGGGGCCTATCGCGCGGCCTTCGCGCAGCCGGCGCGCATCGCCGCGTTCTGCGCCGACTATCGCGCCGGCTGGGGCGCGGACCGCGCCGCCGATGCGGCCGACCGCGCGGCGGGCCGCACCATCGCCGCGCCCACCCTGCTGATCGCGGGACCGCGCGGCTTTCCCGCCGCCACGGGCGACGCAGCCGCGCACTGGCGCGCCTTCGCCCCAGATTTGACCGTGGCGGCCGCCGATTGCGGCCATTTCCCCATGGAGGAGGACCCGGCGGCGGTCGCCGCCGCCCTGCTCGCGCATTTTTCGCAGGGGGCGTGATGGACCCGACCGGGCTTCTCACCTACGCCAGCCATCTCGCCGTGCTGATGGCCGTCTACGGGATCGTGGCGCTCGGCCTCAACGTGCAATGGGGCTTCGCCGGGCTGTTCAACGCCGGGATCGCGGGCTTCTTCGCCATCGGGGCCTACACCTCGGCCTTGCTGACCGCGACGCCGCATCCCGTCCGCATCGGCGGTCTGGAATGGGCGGCCCCCGCGGGCTGGGCTGCGGCGATGCTTGTCGCGGCGGCCGCGGCCTGGCCCATCGGCAAGGTCTGCCTGCGCCTGCGCTCGGACTACCTTGCCATCGCGACGATCGGCGTGGCCGAGATCATCCGCCTGGTGACCCGCTCGGAGGTCTGGCTGACCGGGGCGGCGGCGGGGGTGCAGAACCTGCCGCGACCCTTCGGCGGGCCGGGCTTCACCGGCACGCCGGCGCTGGCGCTCGGCTCGAACCTCGCCTACCTCGCCATCGCGCTGGGGCTGCTCGCGGTCGCCTATCTGGCGGTCGAGCGGCAGCTGCGCGCGCCCTGGGGGCGCATGATGCGGGCGATCCGCGACAACGAGATCGCGGCGCGCGCCATGGGCAAGGACGTCGAGCGCCGCCGCCTCGAGGCCTTCATGCTGGGCGCGGCGCTCATGGGCCTGGGCGGCGCGCTGTTCGCGCATTTCAACCGCTTCGTCACGCCCGACGCGGCCGACCCGATGACCGCGACATTCCTGATCTGGATCATGCTGATCCTCGGCGGCTCGGGCAACAACCGCGGGGCGCTGCTGGGCGTCGCGGTGGTGTGGGCACTGTGGTCGGCCTCGGAGATCCTGACCGACCGCCTGCCGACCGAGGTCGCGGTGCAGGCGAAATACATGCGCGTCTTCGTGATCGGGCTGGCGCTGCAGCTTGTGCTGCGCTTCCGCCCGGAGGGGCTGCTGCCCGAGCGGCCCCGCAGCGACTGACGCCCCCGCGCGGGTCTTTGGCGCTGGCGATTTCGCGGGGCCTTGGGCAAGGTGCGGCCGAACGCCCCCGATGCAGGGCGCGGGGAACAGGGGAGAGAGGAATCATGACGACCGGGACCACGCGGGCGCTCGTCGCCGCCGCGATGCTGGGGGCCGGCGCTTCGGCCGCCGCCGCGCAGGATGTGCCCATGGGCCTGCTGGGCGGCATCACCGGACCCATCGCCGCCATGGCGCCGGCCATCGTCGACGCGGGTCGGCTGGCCTACGCCCATGTCAACGAACAGGGCGGGCTGCTGGACGGCCGCATGATCGCGCCGGTGATCGGCGACGGCGGCTGCAACCCTCAGGCCGGCGGCGACGCCGCGGCCAAGCTGGTCAATGTCGACCGCGTCGTGGCCATCGCGGGCGCGCATTGCTCGGGCGCGACCATCGCCGCCGCGAACGCCGTGACCATCCCGGCCGGCGTGGTGCTGGTGTCGCCAGCCTCGACCTCGCCCGCCGTGACGGGCCTGCAGGACAACGACACGGTGTTCCGGGTGGTGCCGTCCGATGATTTCCAGGGGGCCGCGCTGGCGCGCACGCTGAAGGCGCAGGGCTATGGCCCGGTGGCGGTGACCTATCTCAACAACGATTACGGCAAGGGGCTCGCCGAGGCGTTCCGCGCCGAATACGAGGCAATCGGCGGGGCCGTGCCCGGCTTCGCCGCCCATGAGGAGGGCAAGGCGAGCTACCGTGCCGAACTGGCCGCGCTGTCGCGCAGCGGGGCCGACACGCTCGCGATCTTCGACTATGGTTCGGGCTCGGGGCTGACGGTGCTGCGCGAGGCGCTGGAGAACGGCTTCTTCGCGCGCTTCGTCGGCGGCGACGGCATGAAGGACCAGAGCCTGATCGGCCAGATCGGCGCCGCCGACCTCGAGGGCTTCGTCATCTCGGCCCCGACCGGCGAGGCGGGCGAGGCGCTGTCGCGCTTCAATGCGCTGATGACCGCCGCGGGGGGCGACCGCAACGCGGTGTTCGCGACCTCGGGCTACGACGCGGCCTTCCTGATCGCGCTGGCCTACGAGCACGCCAAGGGCGATCTCGCCAAGATGTCGGCGTCGCTCCGCGCCGTCGCCGCGGCCCCCGGAGAGCCGGTGTTCCCCGGCGAATGGGCCAAGGCCAAGGCCCTGATCGCCGCCGGGACCGACATCGACTACAAGGGCGCGGCGGGCGACCACGAGTTCGACGCCGCGGGCGACGTGCCGGGGGCCTTCGCCCTGTTCCGCGTCGACGGCGACGACTTCGTGCTGCTGACCACGATGCAGTGAAAGCAGCGCGGGCGCGGCCGCGCTTCCGGCCGCCCCCATCTGCCGGATGCGGCCGGCAGCGCGGCCCTGCGCGCCTTGGCGTGACCCCCTCGCGCCGGGCGGCCGGCATCGGCAAGCGGTTCCGGGATCTCGGATATCGGTGGCGGCGTCGCTCGGTCGGGTGCGCCCCGGCCCAGACTGCGACATGCCGGACGGACCGGCTGGCCCTGCCGGCGACGTCGATGCTCCTGCGCGCAGCCCGGTTGCGACTGAACCGACCAGGCGGATGCACCCGGCGCGCCGCTGGCGGTTCAGGATCGAGCGCCGAGAGCTGACCGCCGCGCGCGAAGCGAAGTTGCCGGACCGTAAAACGGCTCGGACAGCGGCGAAGAGTGGCGCGGTGGACGGGGCTCGAACCCGCGACCCCCGGCGTGACAGGCCGGTACTCTAACC
>DAIPIU010000101.1:0-5753 GCA_036770645.1 Rubrimonas sp.
GTGCAGGCAGCCGCCCATCGCCACGTTCATCTCCTGGATGCCGCGGCAGACGCCGAACACCGGCAGCCCGGCCTCCAGCGCCGCGCCGATCAGCGGCAGCACCACGCCGTCGCGGCCGTGGTCGAAGGTCCCGTGCTTCTCCGTTTCCACGTCCCCGTAATGCGACGGGTGCACGTTGGCGCGCCCGCCCGTCAGCAGGAAGCCGTCGCACAGGGCCAGCAGCTCGGCGATCTCGCCCGCCTCGGGCATGCCGGGCACGATGATCGGCAGGCAGTCGGCGACCTCGGCCACCGCTTCGAGGTTGCGCATGCCCGCCGCCTGGACGGGATAGGTCGCCTCGGCCAGCAGGTGCGAGCCGGTGACGCCGATGACGGGACGGGGTCTGCAGGGCATGGGCGGCCTCACTCGCAGGCGAGAACCCGGGCGAAGGCGTCGGGGGTCGCCGTCTCGGCGCTTATCGCGGCGCGGATGAAGGAACCCTCCACGCGCACCGCCATGATCCGTTCCCAGCCGATGTCCGCAAGCACCAGTTCGGGGCCCTGACCGCAGTCGCGCAGGCCGCCGTCGGGCCCCGGCGTCCCGAAACGGTGGTTGGTGAAGCCGCCGGCCGCCGCGACGCGCTCCAGCCCGCCGGCCGCGAAGCTCCAGACCTCCAGCACGCCCGGCCCGTCCGGCTCACGCACCAGCGCCACGTCGGTGCGCCCGTCGGCGTCGAAATCGGCGACCCCCGCCACCGTCAGCCGCGCGAAGCGCCGGCCCAACGGCGGCGTGGCCGCGATCTTGCGCAGCCGCCCGCGGTCGATGGCGTAAATGGCCAGCTGGGCGCCGGCGCTCTCGTGGCTCTCGACCGTCACCACCTCGGGCGTGCAGTCGCCGTCGAAATCCGCCAGATGCGGCGCGAGGTCTTCGAACACCGCATCGCGGCCCAGCACATGGCCGGCATAGACCTCGCCGTCGAACAGCAGGCCGGCCCATTCCTGGGGATCGCCGAAGGACCCGTTCGGATAGCGTTCGGTCGGCATCATGTACTGGGCGCGGGTCCGCGGGCCGGCGCAGGCCGAGAACGCCGCCTCGGGCGCGCCCGCCACCGCGGCGACAAGGACCAGCGCCGGCGTCAAATCTGCTTCTCCGGCATCCGCACCACCAGCCCGTCCAGCGCCGCGGTGACCTTGAGCTGGCAGGTCAGGCGCGAGGTCTCCTGCGGCTGGTAGGCGAAATCCAGCATGTCCTCCTCCATCGGCTCCTTCTTCGGCAGTTTCGGGAACCAGGCGGGATCGACGTAGACATGGCAGGTCGAGCAGGCGCAGGCGCCGCCGCAGTCGGCATCGATGCCGGGAACCGCGTTCTTGACGGCCCCCTCCATCACGGTCAGCCCCTCCGGGACCTCCACGACATGCTCGGTCCCGTTGAATTCGACATAGGTGATCTTGGGCATGGCTTCCTCGTGCGCATCTGCCGCGACATAGCGCGCGGGCCGCGCATCCGCTAGTGGCGGGTGCGCGAAGGGGCCGAGGCCGGGCCGGGGTGCCTGCTTTGCGGGCAGCGCCGGCGGCGCGGCGCCCGCCACGGGTCGGATCGCGCGCCATGGCGCTGCCGCGCGGCCGGGTTCCCGCGGGGCCGGGTCAACCGTCCAGCGCCGCGAGCGTGGCGGCATGCACGCCGGGGCCGCCGCGGAAGGCGATCTCGCCCGCGTCGCGCGCCGCGACCGCCGCGCGCAGGCCCGCGCGCTGGACCGGCGTCAGGCCGGACAGCGGGGTGAGCGTGGTCTTGATCGCGAAGACGATGGCGCGGGTGTCGGGCAGCCGCAGCAGCGACTGGCGCTCGGTGCGCAGCCAAAGCCCCGCCGCGGGGTCGTCGGGCGGCCGCCCCTCGCCCTCGCGCAGGGGGACGTGCAGCGCGTCGCCCGGCTGGACGTTCCAGTTGACGCGCATCAGCGGGGCCTCCGGGCGCAGGGCGGCGAACATGCGGTTCAGCCGGGCCGCGAGCCGTTCCGGATAGCCGGGCACGGGGGCGTGGATGCGGGTCATCGGCCGGCCCATCTTCTCGGCCAGCGTCCAGCGCGACGGAAAGAACAGCGACCCCGCGACCAGCCGGTATTCTGGCTCGGCCGGGGCCATGATCAGGAAATCCTCGGCGCACAGCCGCCCGGCCAGGTCGAACGTCCCGCCCCCGAGCGCGATGCGCGCGCCGTCGGGGCGGATGCAGGCGCCGCCCTCGATGCGCCATTCCGGCCGCGCGGCCAGATGCGCCAGCAGCGCGGCGCGGAACTCGGCCACCATGGCCGCGGCCTCGGGGAATTCCGCGATCACCGCGCCGGGGGCGCGGGCGAGCAGGCGCTCGTGCTCGGCCATCTGGGCGGGGTAGTCGGGATGGACCAGCAGCCAGTCCGCAGGATCCATGGGCGACAGGCCCGGCGGATGGATGGTGCGCGGGTCGAGGAACGGGGCGAAGGGCGCGCCGGTCATGCGAAGCGCCGGGAATAGAGCAGCATGCCGAAGCCGCGCAGCCGGCTTTCGATCGGCCCCCACAGCGCCGTGAAGGCCAGCCAGTCGAGCCGCAGCGCCGCCGCCGCCTCGCCCAGCGTGCGCCGTCCGTCCATCAGGCGCAGCAGCGGCGCCGCGGCCTTCGTCAGGGCGACGCGGTGCGCGGCCCCGTCGACGCGCAGGGTCAGCGACCGCCCCGCCGCCGCCTCGCCCGCCAGCGCGGCGGCCGTGACGCCCCGCAGGCGGGGGCGCGCCTCGGGCGCGGGACCCGCGGGGCGGCGGGCCCCCTTCGCCGCGTAGAACACATGCACCTTCATCCCGCCCGCCAGGTTCTCGGCCAGCGCGGCGCGCGCGGGCGCGTCCAGCCCGGCCACGGGGGCCGCCAGATCGCCCAGCCATGTGGCAGGCTCGTAGCGCGCCGGCGCGGTGAAGCCGACGAAGTCGAGGCCCGCGCGCGCCGTAAGCGCCATGACCGCATCCGCCGCGAAGGGCCGGTCGCGCCCGTGCAGCAGCAGGTCGTAGAGCCCCGCATCGCTGGTGCGGTGGTCGCCCAGATGGGGGTTGCGCAGCAGCCAGTTGGTCTCGGGCAGCATGTCGAGCACGGCGCGCGCCCGCGCCACCTTCGCCGCCGGCGCGAGCCCCGCCGTCAGCGCCGCCAGCGCCGCCTGCAGCGGATAGACCCCGGTGCGCCCCAGCGGCGCGTAGACCATGGCCCCCATACCGCCGCCTGGGCCCAGCGCCGCCGCCAGCGCCGCGATCCCCGCCGCGGGGTCGGGCAGGTGGTGCAGCACCCCGCAGCAGTCGACATAGTCGAAGGGCCCGAGCGCGGGGGCCTCGAGCAGGTCGCCGGTCACGAAGCGCAGGTTGGCCAGCCCCCGCGCCGCCGCCCGCGCCTCGGCCACCTCGCGCGCCGCCCGCGAGCGGTCGAGCCAGACGATCTCGGCCGGGCAGCCGGCATCCGCCAGCCCCTGCGCCAGCTGGATGGTCCCGTCCCCGGTGCCGCCGCCGGCCATCAGCGCGCGGAACGGCCGCGACCAGTCGCGCGCGCCGCCATAGAGGTGATGGTCGATCTCGGCCGGGTCCGAGGGCGAGCCGCGCACCAGCCGCCGCGCCTCGTCGGCCGGGTCGCGCTCGGGATAGGGGTAGGCCTCGTACTGCGCCGCCACCGCGGCGTCGGCATCGTCTGGCGGCGTCTGGGGCAAGGTCGGCGCGCTCCGCTCGGATCGGCCCGAGCCTATGCGCCCGCGGCCGCGACGGAAAGCGCCTGGCGGTTTCGGGTTGTGGCCGGCAGCGGGCCCTCCTTAAGCTGCGCCGCACCCTCGCCCGACAGGAGCCCCCGCGAATGGCCCGCATCCCCCGCGACAGCTACGCTGCCATGTTCGGCCCGACGACCGGCGACCGGGTGCGGCTGGCCGACACCGAGCTGTTCGTCGAGGTCGAGCGCGACCTCACCGTCTACGGCGAGGAGGTGAAGTTCGGCGGCGGCAAGGTGATCCGCGACGGCATGGGCCAGTCCCAGCGCACGCGGGCCGAGGGCACGGCCGACACCGTGATCACCAACGCCCTGATCCTGGACTGGACCGGCATCTACAAGGCCGACGTGGCCCTGCGCGACGGCCGCATCGCCGGGATCGGCAAGGCCGGCAACCCCGACACCCAGCCCGGCGTCGACATCGTCATCGGGCCGGGCACCGAGATCATAGCGGGCGAGGGCCGCATCCTGACCGCGGGCGGCTTCGACGCCCACATCCACTTCATCTGCCCGCAGCAGATCGAGGACGCGCTGGCCTCGGGGCTGACCACCATGCTCGGCGGCGGCACCGGGCCCGCGCACGGCACGCTCGCCACCACCTGCACGCCGGGGCCCTGGCACATCGGGCGCATGCTGCAGGCGATGGACGCCTTCCCGGTCAACCTCGCGCTGTCGGGCAAGGGCAACGCCTCGCAGCCCGCCGCGCTCGAGGAGATGGTGCTGGCCGGGGCCTGCGCGCTGAAGCTGCACGAGGACTGGGGCACCACGCCCGCCGCCATCGACTGCTGCCTGTCGGTGGCGGACGCCTTCGACGTGCAGGTGATGATCCACACCGACACGCTGAACGAATCGGGCTTCGTCGAGAACACGCTGGCCGCCATCAGGGGCCGCACCATCCACGCCTTCCACACCGAAGGGGCGGGCGGCGGCCATGCGCCCGACATCATGAAGGTCTGCGGCCACGACCACGTGATCCCCAGCAGCACCAACCCCACGCGCCCCTTCACGGTGAACACGCTGGACGAGCATCTCGACATGCTCATGGTCTGCCACCACCTCGACAAGGCGATCCCCGAGGACGTGGCCTTCGCGGAATCCCGCATCCGGCGCGAGACCATCGCGGCCGAGGACATCCTGCACGACATGGGTGCCTTCAGCATCATCGCGTCCGACAGCCAGGCCATGGGCCGGGTCGGCGAGGTGATCATCCGCACCTGGCAGACCGCCCACAAGATGAAGGTCCAGCGCGGCCGACTGCCCGAGGAGACGGGCGACAACGACAATTTCCGCGTGCGCCGCTACGTGGCGAAATACACCATCAACCCGGCCATCGCCCACGGCCTGTCCCACGAGATCGGCAGCGTCGAGGTCGGCAAGCGCGCGGACCTGTGCCTGTGGTCGCCCGCCTTCTTCGGCGTGAAGCCGGAGATGGTGCTGGTCGGCGGCACCATCGCCGCGGCCCAGATGGGCGACCCGAACGCCTCGATCCCGACGCCCCAGCCGGTCTACACGCGGCCCATGTGGGGCTCCTACGGCCGCAGCGTCGAGCGCGGCGCGGCGCTGTTCGTCAGCGAGGCGGCCCTGCAGGACGGCGTGAAGGCGAAGCTGGGGCTGGCCAAGGACGTTCTGGCGGTCCGCAACACCCGCGGCGGCATCGGCAAGCGGTCGATGAAGCTGAACGACGCCCTGCCTGTGGTGGAGGTGCACCCGGAGACGTATGAGGTCCGCGCCGACGGCGTGCTGCTGACCTGCGAGCCGGCGACCGTGCTGCCGATGGCGCAGCGGTATTTCTTGTTTTAAAAGCCAAACTGTAAGGAAAAGCGCAATGGCAATCTCAAGAAATCAATACGAATTGGCCTTTCGGCTTTCACAGCGTCTCGTCGACGAGACTGCAACAATAAATGATCTTGTAAGCGAACTTTCGAGGCAAGCCGAGATGGATGGTGCGAATGCTCGCCATTATTTGACTGCATACAGCGCAATGCGAAGGGGTGAGAGCTTTCTATATTCCATACAAG
>DAIPIU010000042.1:0-24041 GCA_036770645.1 Rubrimonas sp.
TCAGAAGCGCGAGGACCATGGCGAAGCCCGCATAGATGCGGGCGGAGATGCTGAGTGAGGCGAGCATGGGCGCAAACTCTCGGCTGCCGCGCGGTCGGGATCGCCGCGCCTGTCCGCCACAGCGGTAGGGCGGCTTCGTTGCGAAACCCTTGCGCACGGCGCGGCGCGGTCTCGCCGCGTGGGCGGGCTTGGCTGTAACGTAGGGCATCGGTCGGGCGAAGGAGGCGACGTGGACCGGGAGGAGGCCTGGGCCGCCATGATGCGCGCGGCGAACCGCGGCGACGGCGCGGCCTATGCGCGGCTGCTGGCGGAGATCGCAGACGTGCTGCGCGCCGCGGCGCGGCGGCGGCTGGCGTCGCTGGGCTTCGGGCCGGAGGAAGCGGAGGATGCGGTGCAGGAGGCGTTGCTGGCGATCCATCTGAAGCGCGGCACCTGGGACGAGGCGCGGCCGATTCTGCCCTGGGTCCACGCGATCGGGCGCTACAAGCTGCTGGATGCGGCGCGGCGTCGGGGGCGCGACCGCCGGGCCACCGCCGATCTGCCCATCGAGGACTGGTCGGAGGTGCTGGCCGCGCCGGCAGGGCCCGAGCCGGGCGCGGCGCTCGACGCCGAGCGCGCGCTGGCCGCCCTGCCCGAGCGGCAGCGCGGCCTCGTGCGCGCCATGACGCTGGAGGGCGAGAGCGCCGCGGAGGCCGGGGCGCGCTTCGGCGCGAGCGAGGGCGCGGCGCGGGTGACGCTGCACCGCGGCCTCGCGCGCATGGCCAAGGCGCTGGGCGTCGAACGCGGCGGCGGGCGGGACGGACAAGGCCGGGACGGATCGGGGCGCGACGTCGGCGGCGCCCGTGACGATGCAGGCAAGCGGGAGGATGGGCGATGACGGGGCGCGCCTCCACCGACGGCGTGATCGCGCGGCTGTCGGCGCAGGCCGGGCCGCCCGCGGCCGCACTGGCGCGGCTGCGCCGCGGCGTGGCCGCGGTCGGGCTGGGGGCCGCGGCGCTGGCGGCGGCGCTCAGCTTCCGCGCGCTGGGCTGGCGGCCCGACCTGCCCGGGGCGCTGATGATCCCGGAGGTGGCGCTGAAATTCCTGTTTCCGCTGGGCATCGGGCTCAGCGCGGCCATTGCGCTGATGCGCGCCGGCCAGCCCGGCCGCCCGGTGCTGAGCGCTGCGGTCGCCGCCCCCGCGCTGGCGGCGCTGGCCGCGGGCCTTGCGCTCTGGGCCGCGCATCTGGGGCCGGCCCCGGCCTTCGCCTCGCCGCGCGCCTGCCTGACCGCCATCCTGCTGCTGTCGCTGCCGGGGCTCGGGGCGGGCCTGCTCGCCCTGCGCGCCGGCGCGCCGGTGCGCCCGGCGCTGGCCGGCGCGGCGGCCGGCGCGCTGGCGGGGGCCGGCGCGGCGCTGGGCTATGCGCTCTATTGCCCGGTCGATCAGGCGCGCTTCGTGGTGCTGTGGTACGGGACCGGCATGCTTGTGGCGGCGGCGGTCGGGGCGCTGGCGGGGCGCAGGTTCGCCGCCTGGTGACCGCGCGGCTTGCCGGCGGGGCGCGTTCGGCTTAGCTCCCGGCATCTCGCGCTTTTCCGGGGCTCCCGATGCATGCCGCCGCGCCTGTCGCCATCTGGCTCGACCGCCGCACGCCGCCGCATGTGGCGACGCTGGTGGTGGCATCGGCGCTGGCTGCGCTGAACATGAACTTCTTCCTGCCCTCGCTGCCCTCGATCGCCGCCGGGCTGCAGGCCGATTACGCGCTCGCGCAATTGGCGGTGTCGGCCTATCTCGCCGTCACCGCGGCGCTGCAGATCGTGATGGGGCCGCTGTCGGACATCTATGGGCGTCGGCCGGTGCTGCTGGGGTCGGTCGCGCTGTTCATCGCGGCCACGCTGGGCTGCGCCATGGCGGACAGCATCGAGGCGTTCCTGGCCTTCCGCCTGCTGGGGGCCTCCGTCGTGTCGGGGCTTGTGCTGTCGCGGGCGGTGATCCGCGACATGGTCGGCCCGGCCGAGAGTGCCAGCCTGATCGGCTATGTGACCATGGGCATGGCGCTCGCGCCGATGCTGGGGCCGATGCTGGGCGGCTGGCTGGACCAGTCCCAGGGCTGGCGCGCGGGCTTCCTCGCCATCGCCGGGGCCGGGGCGGCGGCGCTTGCGCTGATGTGGGCCGATCTGGGCGAGACCAACCGCCGCCGCGGCGCGGGCTTCGCCGCGCAGTTCCGCGCCTATCCCGCGCTCTTGGGCGCGCGGCGGTTCTGGAGCCACGCGCTGATGGCCGCCGCCGCCTCGGGGGCGTTCTTCGCCTTCCTCGGCGGCGGCCCCTATGTCGCCAGCGCGGTGCTGGGCATGGGGCCGGCGGAGGCGGGGTTCCATTTCGGCTTCGTGGCGCTGGGCTACATGGCCGGCAACTATCTCGCCGGCCGCCTGACGGCGCGGGTGGGCCTCAGCGGGATGATGCTGGCCGGGGCGGGGGTGGCGGCCTGCGGGCCGCTCGCGGCCATGGCGCTGTTCGGGGCGGGCGTGGCGCATCCGATGTCGCTGTTCGGCACCATGCTGCTGGTGGGCCTGGGCAACGGCATGTCGCTGCCGGCGGCCAATGCCGGCATGCTGTCGGTGCGGCCGGAACTGGCGGGCGGGGCCTCGGGGCTGGGCGGCGCGCTGATGATCGGCGGGGGCGCGGCGCTGTCGGCGCTGGCCGGCGCGCTGCTCGGGCCGGGGACGGGGCCCTGGCCGCTGCTGTGGGTCATGGCGGCGTCGTCGGCGGCGGCGCTGGCGGCCGCGCTTTGGACCCTCCGGATCGAGCGCCGAGAGGGCCCGCTGGGCGGCCGCTGATCGCGCCGCGGCGGGGTTGCGCCGCGCCACCGTTGCAGAGGTTTCGTTAACCAGTCGCCATTAAGGTGAATCTGCGCGGGGCGAGGTACTTCGCATCGAGCCCCGCGTCTCCTCCCTGTCGAACTGGCCGCGCCATTGGCGCGGCCTTTTTTCCTTCAGCGCAGCAGGGGCGCGAATTCCGCGAACACCCGCTCGTAGACCGGGCGCTTGAACGGCACGATCCGGGTCATCAGCGCGGCCGGCTCCAGCCACGCCCACGCCGAGAACTCCGCGTGGGCGGTGGCGATGTCGATGTCCGCATCGGTGCCGAGAAAGCGCAGCGCATACCATTTCTGCGCCTGCCCGCGGAAGTTGCCCTTCCAGAGCTTCGGCGCGAGATCGGCGGGGAAATCATAGCGCAGCCAGTCGGCGCTTTCCGAAAGCACCTCGACGTGGCCCGTCCCCACGCCGGTCTCCTCCGCCAGTTCGCGCAGGGCGGCGGCGCGCGGTTCCTCGCCGCGGTCGATGCCGCCCTGCGGCATCTGCCACGCGCCGGGCGTGTCGATGCGCTCGCCCGCGAACACGCGGCCGCCCGGGCCCAGCAGCATCAGCCCGACATTGCGGCGATAGGGGGCGAGATCGGCCTCGCCCGCCGCTTCGGCCGCCATCACTGCGCCCGGCTGACCAGCGCGATCCCGGTCAGCAGGTCGATCGCATAGGCAAGCTGCAGGTCCTCGTCGCGCAGCCGGGCGGTGGCCTCGTGCCGCGCGCGCTCGGCCTCCCACTGCTCGCGCTCCTCGTCGGTGAGCACGTTCTCGAGGCTGCCGCGCAGGTCGGCCTCGGAGCGGCGCGGCGCGGGCGCGACGGGCTCGCCATCGGCCGTCTGGAGGCGGCGGCGTTCGACGAGGATGTCGGGCTCGATGCCCAGCGCCTGGATCGAGCGGCCCGAGGGCGTGTAGTAGCGCGCCGTGGTCAGCCGGATCGCGCCCTCGCCCGACAGCGGCATGATGGTCTGGACCGAGCCCTTGCCGAACGACTTCGCGCCCACGACGATGGCGCGGCGATGGTCCTGCAGCGCGCCCGCGACGATCTCGGATGCCGAGGCGGAGCCTTCGTTGATCAGCACGACCATGGGCTTGCCGTCCGCGAGGTCGCCGGGGCGGGCGTTGTGGCGCTCGCTGTCGCGCCCCTCGCGGCCGCGGGTCGAGACGATCTCGCCCTGGTCGAGGAAGGCGTCGGTCACGGCGATGGCCTGGTCCAGCAGCCCGCCGGGGTTGTTGCGCAGGTCCACGACCCAGCCCTTCACGTTGGCCGCGCCGCCCAGTTCCGCCTTCACCTTCTCCATCGCCTCGGCGAGGTTGTCGTAGGTCTGGCGGTTGAAGGTGGTCACGCGCAGCACGCCGACATCGCCTTCGACCCGGCCGCGCACGGCGGTGATCTTGATGACCTCGCGGGTCAGGACGATGTCGAGCGGCATGTCCTCGCCCTCGCGGGCCACGGTGATGCGGATGTCGGTGCCGGGCTTGCCGCGCATGCGGTCGACGGCGTCGGACAGCGTCAGGCCCATGACCGATTCGCCGTCGATGGCGGTGATGAGGTCGCCGGTCAGCACGCCCGCGCGCGAGGCCGGCGTGTCGTCGAGCGGCGCGACGACCTTGACCAGCCCGTCCTCCATGGTGACCTCGATGCCGAGCCCGCCGAATTCGCCGCGGGTCTGCACCTGCATGTCGTCGTAGCCCTTGGGGGGCAGGTAGGCGGAGTGCGGATCGAGCGAGGTGAGCATGCCGTTGATGGCCGCCTCGATCAGCGCCGCCTCGTCCACCGGCTCGACATAGGCCGAACGCACGCGCTCGAAGATGTCGCCGAAAAGGTCAAGCTTTTCATAGGTCGCGCGCGAGGACGCTTCCTGCGCCCGCAGCGGGGCGCCGAGCTGGGTGACGGCGAGGGCCCCGAGGGCCGCCCCGCCGATCGCCGCGAAGGCGAGCTGTCGCGTCATGGTTCCGTCCTCCCGCGGGCGAAGTCGAACAGTCCGGCCGGGTTCGCCGGCATCCCGCCCTGCCGCACCTCGATATAGAGCGTCTCGTCCGCGACGGCCCCCCTTCCGGCGGTCGCCTCGAACAGGAATTCCTCGCCGGTCGGCGGCGGGCCGCCCATCGCGCCCAGCGGCTCTCCGGCCAGCAGCGTCTCGCCGGGCGCGCGCCAGATGCGCGACAGGCCACGCAGGACGATAAGCACCCCCGGCGCAGGTTCAAGCACTGCGACGAGCCCGAGGCCGCCGACCTCGCCCGCGTGGCGCAGCGTCGCGGTGGCGGGCGCGCGCACCACGGACCAGGCGGGGGCGGCGATGGCGGCCCCGTCGTCGTCGGCGCGCAGCAGCCGCCCCGGGACCGGCGGCGGCAGCCCGCCCGGCAGCGGTTCCGGCGCGGCGGTCGCGGCCAGCAGCGCCGCGAGCGCCCCGGCGGCCGCGGCCAGCGTCGCGGCGTCGCGCGGCCCCGCGTCCGGATCGGCGGGCGGCGCGCCGCGGGCCTCCAGCGCCTCGGCGATGGCGGCGCGGGTCGCGCGCATGGCCCCGAGCGCCTCGGCCGCCGCCGCGCCGGCCCGCCGCCCCTCGGCCTCGAGCGCCGCCAGCGCCTCCGCGGCCTGCCCCGCCACCTGCGCGCGCCGCGCCAGATCGCCGGCGGCATCGCCCAGCAGCATGCCCGCCCGCGCCGCCGCGACAGGCCCGCCGGGATGGACGAACCAGGCCGGGCCCGGCGTCCGCGCCAGGCGGTCCAGCGCCGAGGCCGCCGCGAAGCCATCCTCCTGCGCCGCGCGCCGTGCCGCGACGGCCGCGGCGCGGCGCGGGGCCAGCGCGCGCAGTTCCGCCCGCAGCGCCAGAAGCGCGGCCTCCTGCGACGCCGCCGCCTCGCCCAGCGCCGCGAGCCTGCCGCGCGGATCCGCGGCGGCCGCAAGCGCCGCCTCGGCCGCGCGCAGGCGTTCCAGCACCGGGTGCGGACGTCCGGGGGCGGCGGCCGGCGCGGGGCCGGGCGGGTCGGCGGGCGCCGCGGCGGTCGGCAGCGCAGCCGAAAGCGCAAGGGCGCAGGCGCGCGCGATCACCTGCGCGCGGCGGCGGCCGGCGGCGGCGGGGCGAGCGGACGGGCCGCGCGCCGGCGTCGGCGTTGCCGTCAAGCGTCGCGCACCAGCACGCGGCCGGTCATCTCGGGCGGGGCGTCGACGCCCATCAGCCGCAGCGCGGTCGGGGCCACATCGGCCAGCCTTCCATGGTCGAGCGCGGCCCCCGCCGGGCCGCCGACGAGGATGAGCGGCACCGGGTTGGTGGTGTGGGCGGTGTGCGGCCCGCCGGTGGCCGGGTCGATCATCGTCTCGCAGTTGCCGTGGTCAGCGAAGACCAGCATCGCGCCGCCGGCCTTCTCGACCGCCGCCGCCGCCTCGCCCAGCCGCGCGTCGACCGTCTCGACCGCCCGGATCGCGGCCTTCAGGTCGCCGGTGTGGCCGACCATGTCGGGGTTGGCGAAGTTGCACACGATCAGGTCGTAGGCGTCGGACCGGATCGCCTCGACCAGCGTCGCGCCGACCTCGCCCGCCGCCATCTCGGGCGCTAGGTCGTAGGTGCGCACCTTGGGGCTCGGGGCCATGTGGCGGTCCTCGCCCGGATAGGGGGTCTCGACCCCGCCGTTCAGGAAGAAGGTGACGTGGGGGTATTTCTCGGTCTCGGCGATGTGCAGCTGCCGCATGCCCTTGCCCGAGATCCAGGCCGCGAGCGTGTTGGGCACCGAGAAGGGCTGGAACAGCGCGTCCATGAAGGCGTCATGGGCCTCGGAATAGGAAACCATGCCGCACAGCGCCGCGAAGCGCGGGCGGGCCGAGACGTCGAAGGCGTCGAAGGCGGGATCGCCGAAGGCGGAGAGGATCTCGCGCGCGCGGTCGGCGCGGAAGTTCACGCAGAGCAGCCCGTCGCCGTCGCGCATGCCGGCATAGTCCGCGATCACGGTCGGGGCGATGAACTCGTCGCTCTCGTCGCGGGCATGGGCGTCGGCGATGGCGGCCTCGGCGTCCGGCGCGCCGCGGCCCGTCCCGGCCGCCATGGCGTCGAAGGCGGCCTTCACCCGGTCCCAGCGCCGGTCCCGGTCCATGGCGTAGAAGCGCCCCGTCACCGTGGCGATGGGGGCATCGGGCAGGTCCTCGCGGAAGGCCGCCAGATGCGCGGGGGCGCTGCGGGGGGCCACGTCGCGCCCGTCGGTCCACAGGTGCAGCGCCACGGGCACGCCGCGGGCGGACAGCTGGCGCGCGGTCTCGGCGAGGTGGCGCTGGTGGGCGTGCACGCCGCCCGGGCTCAGCAGCCCCATCACATGCGCCGTCCCGCCGGTCGAGCGCAGCCGGGCCGCGAAGGCGTCGAGCGCGGGGCTGGCGGCGAAGCTGCCGTCGGCGATGGCGCGGTCGATCTTGGGCAGGTCCATCCAGACCACCCGCCCCGCGCCGATGTTGGTGTGGCCGACCTCGGAATTGCCCATCTGCCCGGGCGGCAACCCGACATCCTCGCCGGATGTACGCAGCGTGGCATTCGGTCGCTGGGCCATGAGGCGGTCGTAGACCGGCGTGCGCGCCAGCGCCACGGCGTTGCCCTCGGTCTCTTCGGACAACCCCCAGCCGTCGAGGATGCAAAGAACCACCGGTCTCGAGCCCGTCGCGTCCATGGCCCCGCCCTTTCCGTTTTCCCCCCGCACGAAATAACATGTTGCGCCGCAGCACAAGCCTGTCGGCACCGCACCGTCCAATGGCGTGCACGATCAGGTTCCGTCAACCTTGGTGTGCATCCTGTGGGCGCGCCGCCCGTGACGGGCGCTGCGAAGGAGCCGCTGCGTGACCATCGCCGACGCCCCCTCGACGCCGTCCCACGCCGAGTCGGGGCCGCCGACGCCGCCCTGCGCCGCGACCTGCGACCTGCTGCGCCAGCGCCTGCGCGACCTGACCGAGATGGCGATGGCCGGGACCTGGTCGCTGGACCCCGCCGCGACCGGCCCGTGGTGGGACGAGGTGACGACGCGGCTGCACGACGCCCCCGTCGGCTGGACGCCGACCCTGGCCGAGGCGCTGGCCTTCTATCCGCCCGAGGCGCGCCCGACAGTGCAGGAGGCCGTCGCGGCCTGCCTGGCCGACGGAAGGCCCTTCGACTTCGAGGCCCCGCTGATCACCGCGGCCGGGCGCGAGGCCCA
Organism: Rubrimonas sp.; assembly: GCA_036770645.1. GTDB lineage: Bacteria > Pseudomonadota > Alphaproteobacteria > Rhodobacterales > Rhodobacteraceae > Rubrimonas. The sequence goes on from DAIPIU010000042.1 coordinate 8,006, forward strand.
TGTCCGCGTCATCGGCCGCGCGGACCGGCGCGACGGCCGCATCGCCGGCATCAGCGGCGTGGTGCAGGACGTGACCGAGCGACGGGCGCGCGAGGCGGCGGTGAAGCGCCTGCAGGACCGCTTCGAGGCCATCGTGCGGCACACGCCGGTCGCGATCTCGCTGCGCGACCGGCTGGGGACGCTGCATCTGGCCAATGCGCGCTACGAGGCGCTGGCGGGGCGCGACCGCCTGCCCGGCCTGTTCGAGGCCGATCTGTTCCCCGACGCGGTGGCCGACGCGCTGCACGCCCGCGACGTCGCGGTGATGGAGAGCGGCGGGCCGCTTGCCAGCGAGGATGTCTATCCCGGCCCCGACGGCGCGCCGACCGTGCTGCTGACCTCGCGCTTCCTCATCGACGACGCGGTGCTGGGCGAGCGCGTCATCTGCGCCATCGGGGCCGATGTGACCGGGATGAAGCGGCTGGAGGCGCGGCTCGAGGCCGCCCGCGCCGAGGCCGAGGCCGCCGCCCGCGCCAAGGCCGATTTCCTGTCCGCCGTCAGCCACGAGATCCGCACGCCCATGAACGGCGTCATCGGGCTGGCCGAGAAGCTGGCGCGCAGCGCGCTGAACGCCGAGCAGCGGGCCGCGGTGACCGCGATCCGCGACAGCGGCGCGCTGCTCGTGGCGCTGGTCAACGACCTGCTCGACGCCGCGAAGCTCGAGCGCGGGGCGATGGCGCTGGAGAGCGCCCCCTTCTCGCCGGCCGCGGTCGCCGCGGCCGTGCTGCCCGCCCATGCGGCGCGCGCCGAGGAGAAGGGCGTGACCCTGACCTTCGCCCTGGATCCCGCGGCCGAGGCCCCGCGGCTGGGCGATGCGCTGCGCCTGCAGCAGATCCTGCACAACCTGCTGGGCAACGCGGTCAAGTTCACCGAGCGCGGCGCCGTGACGCTGCGGATCGCGGCCGGGGCCGACGGCGCGCTGGCGCTCGCGGTCGCCGACACCGGCATCGGCATGACCGCGGAGCAGGCCGCCCGCGTGTTCGACGGCTTCGCGCAGGCGGATGCCACCATCGCCCGGCGCTTCGGCGGCACGGGGCTGGGGCTGTCCATCGTCAAGGCGCTGGCCGAGGCGATGGGCGGCGGCGTCGCGGTCGAGTCGGCCCCGGGCGCGGGCTCGACCTTCACCGTGCGCCTGCCGCTGCCCCTTGCCGGACCCGCGGAACCGACGCCCGAGGCGCCCGCGCCCGCCGTGCCCGCCGGGCTGCGCGTGCTGTTCGCCGACGACAACGAGATCAACCGCGTGGTGCTCGGGGCGCATCTCGACGCGCTGGGCGTCGCGGCGACCGGCGTGGAGGGTGGACGCGCGGCGGTCGCGGCGGCGCGGGACGGGGGCTTTGACGCGCTGCTGCTGGATGTGGTGATGCCCGACCTCGACGGCCCCGACGCGCTGCGCGCCATCCATGCCGAGGCGCGCGAGGCGGGCCGCGTGCCCCCGCCCGCCATCGCCGTCACCGGCCTCGCGGATGCCGCAGGGATCGAGGCCTGCCTCGCCGCCGGGTTCGCCGCCCATCTGGCCAAGCCGATCGGCATGGATCGGCTCGCCGCGCTGCTGGCCGGCCTGTCGCGGGTTCAGGCGCGGGAGAGGTGACGCGTGTAGCGGCCCTCGAGCGCCTTCACGATGCGCACGATCCCGAAGGTCAGGACCATGTAGAGCACGGCGGCGGTCAGCAGCCCCTCGTAGACGACGTAGTAGCGCCCATTGATCATCCGCCCGACGCCCAGGATGTCCTGCAGGGTGATGATGCTGGCGATGGCGCTGCCGTGCAGCATGAACACGACCTCATTGCCCATCTGCGGCAGAGCCCGGCGCAGGGCGGAGGGGATGATGATCCGCCGCGCCGTCAGCCACGGCGACATGCCCAGCGCCGTGGCGGCCTCGCGGTCGCCGCGCGGCGTGGTCTCGATGGCCCCGCGCAGGATCTCGGTCTGGTAGGCCGCGGAGTTCAGGGTGAAGGCGAGCAGCGCGCACCACCAGGCGTCGCGGAGGAACGGCCAGAACACGCTGGCGCGCACTTCGGGGAACTGCGCGAGGCCGTAATAGATGATGAAGGTCTGCACCAGCAGCGGCGAGCCGCGGAACACGAACACGAACAGACGAACCGGCGGGTCGAGCAGCGGGTGGCGGCCCGCGCGCGCGAAGGCCAGCGGCAGCGCGATCAGGAAGCCCAGCAGCACCGCGAGCCCGGTGAGCTGCAGCGTGAGCCACGCCCCCTGCAGGAAGCGCGGCCATTCATAGGCGACGAGGCAGGGGTTGAAGAACCAGGGCGCGCCGCCCTCGCTGGCCGCGCGCGCCGCCTCACAGATCCCCTCGAGCGCCATCTCAGAAGCCCCGCGACAGCCGCGCCTCGGCCCGGCGCAGTGCCCAGCCCGAGACCGAGGTGATGAGGAGATAGGCGACCAGCACCACGATCAGGAAGGTGAAGGGGTCGCGCTCGCGACGCCCGACCCGCAGCGCGAGGCCCACCAGATCGGCCAGCCCGATCACCGAGACGACCGCCGTCGCCTTGACCAGCACCTGCCAGACATTCGTGAAGCCCGGCAGGGCGAAGCGCGCCAGCTGCGGCGCAACGATCCGCCACATCATGCGGCCGCGCGACAGGCCCAGCGCCTTGGCGGCCTCGATCTGACCGGGCTGGACCGTGAGGTAGGCACCGCGGAAGGTCTCGCCCATGTAGGCGCCGTAGGCGAGGCCGATGCCCAGGATGCCGGCGGCGAACTCGGACACCTCGATGCGCCCGGTCCCCAGCGTCGCGGTCAGCCCGTTCATCAGCCGCTGGCCGCCGAAATAGACCAGCAGCATGATCACGAGGTCGGGGATGCCGCGCACCAGCGTCGTGTAGGTCTCGGCCGCCATGCGCGCGACGCGCCCGCCGCCGATCCTGGCCGCCGCCGTCAGCACCCCCAGCAGGGTGGCGAGCGCCAGCGCCCCCAGCGCCACGGCGACGGTCACGGCGAAGCCTTCGAGAAGCAGGGGGCCCGCCCCGATCACCGCCTGCATCGCGCCTCCGGCCCCTTCGCCCCGGCGCCGGTCAGTCGCCGTAGATGTCGAAGGTGAAATACCTGTCGTTGATCTCGGCGAATGTGCCGTCGGCGCGGATCGCCGCGATGGCCGCGGTGAAGCGGTCGGCCAGCGGGTCGCCCTTGCGCACCGCAACGCCCGCGCCCTCGCCGTGGATCGCGGTGTCGAGGTGGTCGCGCCCGCGCAGGGCGAAGCCCGCGCCGGCCGGCGTGGCGAGGAAGCCGTCCTGGATCGCCAGCGCATCGGCCATGGCCGCGTCGCAGCGGCCCGAGGCGAGGTCGAGGAAGGCCTCGTCCTGCGTGGGATAGAGCAGCAGCGCGGTGTCGGGGAACACCCGTTCCAGATAGTCCTGGTGGATCGATCCGCGCTGGATGCACACGGTCCGGCCCGCCAGCCCCGCCGGGTCGTCCTTCCAGCCCGCATCCTCCGGGGCGACGAAGCGGATCGGCGTGCGCTGGTAGCGGCCGGAGAAATCCACCCGCTGCCGGCGAGCCTCGGTGATGGCCATCGAGGCGATGATGGCGTCGCAGCGTCCGGCCTCGAGCGCGGGGATGATCGCGTCCCATTCGGTCGCGACCATCGTGCAGGTCGCGCCCATCTCCGCGCACAGCGCCTTGCCGATCTCGATGTCGAATCCCGCCACCTCGCCCGTGTCGGTGGTCCAGCTGAAGGGCGGATAGGCCCCCTCGACGCAGATCGCGAGGTCCTCGGCGGCCGTGGCCCCGGCGGCGAGCAGCGCCGCCAGGGCGGCCGCAAGGGCGGTTGCAGCGTTCATGGCGTCTCTCCCCGCGCGTGTGCGGGATCACCATTGCGCGGGAAGAGTGCAGGATCAACGGGCGGCCGCTCAGCTGCCGTAGATGTCGAAGGTGAAGTAGCGCTTCGCGATCTCGTCGTACAGGCCGCTGGCGCGGATCGCCGCGATCGCGGCGTTGAAACGGTCGCGCAGCGCGGTGTCGGTCTTGCGCAGGGCGATGCCGGCCCCGTCGCCATGGTATTTCGGGATCGAGTAGGACGGCCCGAAGAAGGCGAAGCCCTCGCCCGCCGGCGTGTTCAGGAAGCCGTCGTAGATGGCGATGCTGTCGGCGATGATCGCGTCGCAGCGCCCGGAGGTCAGGTCGAGATAGGTCTCCTCCTGCGTGGGATAGAGCACCAGCGTCGCCGAGGGGAACTCGCCCTCCATGAAGGCCTGGTGGATGGTGCCGCGCTGGATGCAGACGGTCTTGCCCGCCATGCCGGCGTCTGTCGCCTCGAGCGCGGTGTCCGCGGCCGCGGCGAAGCGCGCCGGGGTCTGGTAGTACTTGGTCGTGAACTCGACGCGCTGGCGGCGTTCCTCGGTGATCGACATCGAGGCGATGATCGCGTCGCACTTGCCTTCCTCGAGGGCGGGGATGATCGCGTCCCACTCGGTCTGCACCATCTCGCAGGCCGCGCCCATCTCGGCGCAGAGCGCCTCGGCGATGTCGATGTCGAAGCCCTCGACCGTCCCGGTGTCGGTGACCTGCGAGAAGGGGGGATAGGCCCCCTCGACGCAGATCCGCAGGGATTCGGCACGGGCGGCCCCGGTCATGGCCGCCGCGGCGAGCGCGGCAAGCAGGATGCGATGCATGGGCGATGGTCTCCCTGTGATCGGCGCGGGCGCGGGGGTCAGTCGCGCACCCGGGCGAGGAACTGTTTCAGCCGGTCGGATTTCGGGGCGCCGAACAGCGTGTCCGGCGGACCCTCCTCCTCGATCAGGCCCTGGTGGAGGAACACGACTCGCGTGGCGACCTCGCGGCAGAAGCCCATCTCGTGCGTCACGAGCAGCATGGTCCGGCCTTCGTCCGCAAGGCTGCGGATCACGCCCAGCACCTCGCCCACGAGCTCCGGATCGAGCGCCGAGGTCGGCTCGTCGAACAGCATCACGTCGGGCTCCATGGCCAGCGCCCGGGCGATGGCGATGCGCTGCTGCTGGCCGCCCGACAGCTGGATGGGGTAGGCGGGGCCGCGGTCGGGCAGGCCCACGCGGGCCAGCAGCGCCTCGGCGCGGGCCACGGCCTCGGCCCGGGGCAGCCCGAGCACATGGATCGGGGCCTCGATGATGTTCTCGAGCACGGTCATGTGCGACCACAGGTTGAAGCTCTGGAACACGAAGCCGAGCTTGGAGCGGATGCGCTGCAGCGCGCGCGGGTCGCTCGCGGTCCTGCCGCGCCGGCCTTCGGCCATCTCGATGCAGGCCCCGCCGACCTCGATCTCCCCCTCGTCGGGCGTCTCGAGCAGGTTCACGCAGCGCAACAGGGTCGACTTGCCGGAACCCGACGCGCCGATCAGCGCGAGCACGTCGCCGCGCTTCGCCTCGAGCGAGATGCCCTTGAGCACCTCGACCGTGCCGAACCGCTTGCGCAGGCCCCGTATCGCAAGTTGCGCCGTCATGCCGCCCCGCCGGAAAAAGACACGGCACGTTAACCGCTTCGCCCGTCGCGGCAAGGGGGCGCGCGACGGGCGGGCGTGAAAAGACCGCAAATATGCCTAATGATTAGGCAACGCTGCGCGATCAGGCAGATTGTGGCGGCAGTTCGGCGGCGCGAGCGGACACGCAGGAAGCGAAACGCTGTGAATCGAGCCGCTTGGGCATGGGCGCATCCTGATGGCACGCGACATGCATGCCACGATGCGACGGCGCGGCTCGGACGCGCCGGAGACAAGGGAAAAATCATGAAGCTCATCATCGCCGTGATCAAACCCTTCAAGCTCGAGGAAGTCCGCGAGGCGCTCACCGGTATCGGCGTGCAGGGCCTCATGGTCTCGGAGGTGAAGGGTTACGGCCGCCAGAGCGGCCATACGGAAATCTACCGCGGCGCGGAATATGTCGTGAACTTCGTTCCGAAGATCAAGATCGAGATCGCCGCGCCAGACAGCGCGGTCGAGAAGATCGTCGACACCATCGCCGCCACCGCCCGCACCGGCAAGATCGGCGACGGAAAGATCTTCGTCGCGCCGCTGGAGCAGGCGATCCGCGTTCGCACCGACGAACGCGGCGACGACGCGCTGTGATGCCCACAATCAGGTCAACGACGAGGGACGAAATGAAATCCATAATCAAGCTGGGCATGCTTGCCGCGCTGGCGGGCGCCCCGGCCTTCGCGCAGGAGGCCGAGGCGGCCGCCGAGATCGTCGAGATCCCCGCGGTCTCGGCCGAGGTGGTCTGGATCCTGAACACCACCCTGTTCCTCGTGAGCGGGTTCCTGGTGATGTTCATGGCGGCGGGCTTCGCGATGCTTGAGGCCGGCCTCGTGCGCACCAAGAACGTCGCGATGCAGTGCACCAAGAACATCAGCCTGTTCGGCATCGCCGCCATCGGCTATTATGTCATCGGCTACAACCTCATGTATCCGCTGGGGTCCTGGTCGATCGGCTCCGACGACACCGGCGGCTATCTCGGCGCCTTCGCGATGGCGGTGCTCGAGGCCCCCGGCGTCGCCTTCGACGCCGTGGACGATGGCGAATACGCCTCGACCGGTTCGGATTTCTTCTTCCAGCTGATGTTCTGCGCCACCACGGCCTCGATCGTGTCGGGCACGCTGGCCGAGCGCATCAAGCTGTGGCCGTTCCTGATCTTCACCTGCGTCCTCGTGACCCTGATCTACCCGATCCAGGCCTCGTGGAAGTGGGGCGGCGGCTTCCTCGACAGCCAGTTCGGCTTCCTCGACTTCGCCGGCTCGACCGTCGTGCACTCGGTGGGCGGCTGGGCCGCGCTGGCCGGCGCGTTGGTGCTCGGCCCCCGTCTCGGCAAGTACCGCAGCGACGGCTCGGTCGTCGCGATGCCCGGCTCGAACCTGCCCCTCGCCACGCTGGGCACCTTCATCCTCTGGCTCGGCTGGTTCGGCTTCAACGGCGGCTCGCAGCTCGCGCTGGGCTCGATCGGCGACGCCGCGGACGTGTCGCGCATCTTCGTGAACACCAACATGGCGGCCGCCGGCGGCGCGGTCGCGGCGCTGATCATGACCCAGGCCCTCTACGGCAAGGTCGACCTGACCATGGTGCTGAACGGCGCGCTGGCGGGCCTCGTGTCCATCACCGCCGAGCCGCTGACCCCGACCATCGGCTGGTCGATCATCATCGGCGGGATCGGCGGCGTGCTCTCGACGCTGACGGTGCCGATGCTGGACAAGCTGAAGGTCGACGACGTGGTCGGCGCCATCCCCGTGCACCTCGTCTGCGGCATCTGGGGCACGCTGGCGGTGCTGCTGACCAACCCGGACGCCACGCTGACCGGGCAGGTCGCCTCGATCCTGATCGTCGCCGCCTTCGTGTTCGGCGTCAGCCTCGTCGTGTGGTTCATCCTCAACATGACCATGGGCATCCGGGTCAGCGAGGAGGAGGAGGTCGCGGGCCTCGACGCGGCGGAGCTCGGGATGGAGGCCTATCCCGAGTTCGGCAAGGGCTCGCAGTTCGCCTGAGCGGACTTCGCGCGGCGGTCGGGGCGGCGCTGCCGCCCCGGTCCGTCGGGCCCCGGGCCGGACAGAAGGGCCCGCCGGCCGCAGGGTCGGCGGGCCTTCCTGTTGCGCCCGCCGCCACGCCGGTCGCCAAAGCGTCACGGAGCCGCCCTCGCCGGTTGGCTTATGCTGCAACGCAGCATAAGTTTGCCCGAATCTGGGGGGCGCAGCCATGTCCAAGACCACCGCCGGCAATTTCTTCGAGCACTTCCGCGTCGGCCAGGTGCTGCGGCATCCCACGCCGCGCACCCTGACGCAGGGCGACCGCGCGCTCTACACCGCGCTCTATCCCGCGCGCTTCGCGCTGACCTCCTCGGACGCCTTCGCGCGGTCCTGCGGCCTGCCGCGCAGCCCGCTCGACGAGCTGATCGGCTTTCACGTCGCCTTCGGCAAGACGGTGCCCGACGTGTCGCTGAACGCCGTCGCCAATCTCGGCTATGCCGAGATGCGCGTCCTGCGCCCGCTCCATCCCTCGGACGAGATCCGCACCAGCTCGACGGTGATCGGGCTGAAGGAGAATTCGAACGGCAGGTCGGGCGTCGTGTGGGTGCGCTCGACGGCGGTGAACGCCGAGAGCCAGCCGGTGATGAGCTGGGTGCGCTGGGTGATGGTGCGCAAGGACGACCTCAACGCCCCGGCGCCGGAGGTCGCGGTGCCCGAGCTCGCCGCCGCCGTCGCGCCCGAGCAGCTCGCGGTGCCGGCCGGCCTCGATTTCTCGCATTACGACTATGCGCTCGCGGGCGAGCCGCATGCCTGGGACGACTACGCGGTGGGCGAGCTGATCGACCACGTGGACGGCATCACCGTCCAGGAGGCCGAGCACATGATGGCCACGCGGCTCTGGCAGAACACCTCGAAGGTGCATTTCAACGCCCAGCTGCGCGAGGATGGGCGGCCGCTGGTCTATGGCGGCCATGTCATCAGCCTGGCGCGCGCGCTGTCCTTCAACGGGCTGGCCAATGCCCAGATGATCGCGGCGATCAACGGCGGGGCCCATGTGAACCCGTGCTTCGCCGGCGACACGGTCTATGCCCGCACCGAGGTGCTGGCCAAGGCCGCGACCGCCACGCCCTCGGTCGGCGCGCTGCGCCTGCGCACCATCGCCGTGAAGGACCAGCGCGCGCGCGAGGCCTTCCCGGCGAAGGGGCCCGACGGCAGGCCCGACCCGGCGGTGCTGCTCGACCTCGACTACTGGGTGCTGATGCCGCGCCGCTGAGGGTTCCGTTCCGGGACCCGCGGCGCCATGGTGCGCCGCGCCAAGCCCGGAGGCGGAACCCATGCTCGACCGCGCCGCAGCCAAGAACCCCGCAGCGCCGCCCGACGCCCCCCATGCGCTGACCGCCGAGGCCGTCCTGAAGGCGCTCGACGCCCGCCCCGGCGGGCTCGACGCGGCCGAGGCCGCGCGTCGCCTCGCCCTGCACGGCCCCAACCGCCTGCCCGAGCCCGAGCGCCCCACGGCGCTGGCACGCCTGCTGCGCCAGTTCCGCAACCTGCTGATCCGGGTGCTCATCGCCGCCGCCGCGGTCAGCCTGCTGATCGGCCACGCGCTCGACGCCGCGGTGATCGCGGCCGTCGTGGCGCTGAACGCCGTCACCGGCTTCGTGCAGGAGGGGCGCGCCGAGCGGGCGCTCGAGGCGGTGCGCGCCATGATCGCGCCGCGCGCCACGGTGCTGCGCGGCGGCCGGCGCGAGGGCGCGGATGCCGCGTCGCTGGTTCCCGGCGACGTGATCGTGCTGGAACCGGGCGAAAAGGTGCCAGCCGACGCCCGCGTGCTGACCGCCCGCGCCCTGCGCGTGCAGGAGGCCGCGCTGACCGGCGAGAGCGTCGCGGTGGACAAGGCCGACGCGGCCGTTGCGCGCGACGCGCCGTTGGGCGACCGCAGCGGCATGGTCCATGCGGGCACCATCGTGGCGGCGGGGCACGGCACGGCCGTCGTCACCGCCACCGGGGCGGCCACCGAGATCGGGCGGATCGGCGTGCGGCTGGGCCGGACCGAGCGCATGGAGACGCCGCTGCTGCGCGCCTTCGACCGCTTCGCGCGGCTGCAGACGGCGCTGGTCGGCGGCGTGGCGGTGGCGGCCTTCGCCGTGGCCTTCGCCGTGCACGGCATGGACCTCGGCGAGCTGTTCATGGCGATGGTCAGCCTCGCCGTCGCCGCCATCCCCGAAGGGCTGCCCACGATCCTGACCGTGACGCTGGCCATCGGCGTCAACCGCATGGCGCGGCGCAACGCGGTGGTGCGGCGGCTGCCGGTGGTCGAATCGCTGGGCTCGGTCGGCGTGATCTGCACCGACAAGACCGGCACGCTGACGCGCAACGAAATGACCGTCGCGGCGCTGGCGCTGCCGGGCGTGTCCCTGACCGCCGAGGGGACCGGCTATGCGCCGGAGGGCGCGATCCGCGGCCCGGACGGCCCGGCGACCGCCGCCGCCGATCCCCGCCTCGCCGCGGCCGCGCGCTGCGCGCTGCTGTGCAACGATGCGGGGCTGCGCGAGGGCGCGGCGGGGTGGGAGGTGGCGGGCGACCCGATGGAGGGCGCGCTGATCGCCTTCGCCCTGAAGGCCGGGCTCGACGAGGCCGCCGAACAGGCCGCCCGGCCGCGCCGCGACGCGGTGCCCTTCGACGCCGCGCACCGGATGATGGCGACGCTGAACGACGGGCCGGAGGGGCCGGCGCTGTGGGTCAAGGGCGCGCCCGAGGCGGTGCTGGCGGCCTGCGCGGCCGAGGCCGGGCCCGAGTGCGCGCGCGCGGTCGACCATGCGGCGTGGGCGGCGGCGGTGGAGGCCATGGCCGCGGAGGGCCAGCGCGTCATGGCGCTCGCCACCGGTCCGGCCCCGCAGGACGGGCCGCTGGCGCTCGACCGCCTGCGCGGGCTGACGCTGCTGGGCCTCGTCGGGCTTGTCGACCCGCCGAGGGAGGAAGCGGTGGCGGCGGTGGCCGACTGCCGCGCGGCGGGCATCCGCGTGGTGATGATCACGGGCGATCACGCCGGCACGGCGCTGGCCATCGCGCGCGCCGCGGGCCTGGGCCGCGCCGGGCGCGCGCTGACGGGACGCGAGATCGAGGCGCTGGACGACGCGGCCCTGGCCCGCGCCGCCGCCGACGTCGACGTGTTCGCCCGCGCCGATCCCGGCCACAAGCTGCGGCTGGTCGAGGCGCTGCGCGCCGGCGGCGCGCAGGTGGCGATGACCGGCGACGGCGTGAACGACGCGCTGGCGCTGATGCGCGCCGATGTTGGCGTGGCGATGGGCCGGTCGGGGGCGGAGGCCGCGAAGGAGGCCGCCGGGATCGTGCTGCTGGACGACAATTTCGCCACCATCGTCGCGGCGGTGCGGCAGGGCCGGGTGGTCTACGACAACCTGCGCAAGGCGGTGACCTTCCTGCTGCCGATCAACGGCGGCGAATCGCTGTCGCTGCTGGCGGCCATCCTGCTGGGCCTCGCCCTGCCCATCGCGCCTCTGCAGATCCTGTGGGTCAACATGGTCAGCTCGATCGCGCTGGCCCTTTGCCTCGCCTTCGAGCCCGCCGAGCCCGGGGTGATGGCGCGCCCGCCGCGGCCCGCGGGGCAGGGGCTGCTGGACGCCTTCCTGTGGTGGCGCGTGGGGCTGGTCTCGGCGCTGTTCTCGGCCGGCATCTTCGGCGGCCACGCGCTGGCGCTGGCGGCGGGGCTGGGTGAGGAGGCGGCGCGCACCGTGGCGGTCAACACGCTGGTGGCCATGGAGATCTTCTATCTGTTCAGCGTCCGCTACCTCAACGCGCCCAGCCTCACGGCGCGCGGCGCGCGCGGCACGCCGGCGGTGCTGCTCGGGGTGGGGGCGGCGGTCGGGCTGCAGGCGGCCTTCACCTATCTGCCGCCGGTGGCGGCGGTGTTCGGCAGCGCGCCGCTGGGGCCCGCGTGGCTGGGCTTCGCGGCGGGCTGCGGCGCGGCGGTGTTCGCGATCCTCGAGGTCGAGAAGGCGGCGCTGCGGCGACTCAGAGCAGCCCGCTCCGGGTGACGCCGAGCAGCGGCGTGCCGCGCAGCGACGCCACGGGGTAGGCGTCGCTCTCCATCAGCGCCAGCGAGAAATCCGGCTCGATCGCCTTCAGCGCCCGCAGCGCCGCGGCCGCCCCCTCGATGTCGCCGCGCCGCCAGCGCAGGGGCGCGAGAAAGCGCAGGGGCGGCTTGTAGCCGGGCGCGAGCTCGTGCGCGGTCAGCGCCAGCCGTTCGGCCTCCTCGAAGCGGCCGGCCCGCAGCGCCATGATCCCGCGGCTGATCTGGAACACCGGCAGGTTGGGCCAGCCGGCGGCCAGCCGCAGGGCGATCTCGGATTGCCTCTCGGCCCCGGCGGTGTCGTCGGTCAGCGCGAGCGCATGGGCGAGCGTCCGCCGGGCCAGCGGGTTGGCGGGGTTGGCGGCGACCGCGCGTTCGGCCAGCGCGCGCGACTTGTGGGGGCGGCCCTCGATGTTCAGGGCGACCTCCGCGGCCACCGCCAGCACGATGGGGTGCTGCGGGGCGCGGTCCAGCGCGAAGCTCGCCAGCTCCGCCGCCTCCTCGATGGTCGCCTGCGGGTCGCGCGCGGTGCGCTCGATCAGCATGGCGACGCGGATGTGGGCGCGCCAGGCGGCGGCGACCGCCGTGGCGCGGGCGCTCCAGGCCCGCGACAGCAGGCGCTCGCTCTCGGCCGTGCGGGCGGGCTCGACCGTGCTGAGGCTGCGCAGCGCGCCGTAGACCAGCGCGTGCGGGTCGCCGGTGGCGTCGCCTTCGACCGCCAGTTCCGAGGCCCCCATGAAGGCGGTCTCGGCGATCAGCATGTCGACCGGCCCGCCATCCTCGCCCTCGGTCGCGCGCAGCGTGCGCCGCAGGCCCGCGCGCACCGCCCCGGTCCCCGGGTCGCGCCAGCGCGCCTGCACCAGCACGCCCCCCGGCGCGTCGGCGGCGCGGATCTCGAGAAGCATCAGCGGGCGCAGGGCGCCGGCGTCCACGGCCGGCGCCGCCGTCACGCCGCCGAGGCCCGCGGTCATCGCCGCCGCCTCGCCGGCCAGCATGTCGGCGAAGGCGGCGAGACTGCCGGAGCCGCAGGGACCCGCGGCGAAGGCGATGACCGGGTCGGTCGCTGCGTGCGACCGCCGCACGGACGGGGCGGCCGGCCGCGCCGCGAACGCGGCGCGGGTGTCGCGCAGCCAGTCCTCGAACTCGGGGTCGCGCACGTCGAGGCCGGCGGCGAATTCCGGCGGCTCGGCCCCCGGCGCGGCGCCCGCCGGACCAGGATCCAGCACCACCCGGACGCGGTCCGGCCGAAGCCCGATCCAGCCGCCCTCCGAGAGCAGCGCCTCGCGGTGCTGGCCGAGGGCCTGGCGCAGGCCGGTGAGCGTCTGGCGCAGGCTGGCCGAACCGCGGTCGGGCGGGCTTTCGCTCCAGAGCCGGTCCTGCACGAGGCTGCGCGGGCGCCGCAGATCCGGGGCGGTCCCCAGCAGCGCGAGGATCCCCTGCGCCTTGACGTGGCGGGGCGTGAGGTCGGCGCCATCGGGCGCCGAGAGGGCAAGGCGGCCGATCAGCCGCAGCGTCAGCCGGCCGTCGCCCGCAGGTTCCCCATGGCGCAGGGGCTCCATCCCGTCCCCCAAATGCGCAAGGAAATTGCTGCCGATAGATTGATAAGACTGTAGACATTGCCGGACAAGGCGAAACCGACCGGGGAGAGCCGTGCGATGGCCCTGCTGAACGCCCAGAACGCGCAGAACGCCCAGAACGCGCAGAACGCGCAGAACGCCCAGAACGCCCAGAACGCGCAGAACGCCCAGAACGCCCAGAACGCGCAGGGCGGCCCCTCCGGTCTCGCGCTCGGCTCGGCCCTGATCCTCAGCCACGAGGGGATCGTGGGCACCGATGGCGCGGGCGACGATGCGGCGCTGGCCGCGCGCGCCCGGCAGCTTGCCGAAGCGGCGCCATCGGCGGAGACCCGCCTGCGCCGGCTCTCCGGTGCCGTGCTGGCCGACATGCTCGACGGCGCGCTGGCCGAGACGGCGCGTCTGAAGGTTGACGCCGGCCGCGCGGTGCTGCGGTTCCGCGACGGCGGCCCGGCGCAGGGGAAGGGGCAGGCCGCGCCCGGCGGGTTCTTCGCCGAGCCGTTCCTGACGCTGGCGCCGCCGCCCGTCGCGGCGCTGGCGGGGCAGGTGCCGCTGGTGCGCGGCTATGCCGACCTGCGCGCCGAGCGGCTGGCCGAGATCGACCAGCAGCGCACCGACATCCTGTCCTTTTTCGGCGCGATCCAGTGGCTCGACGCCGCGCGCACGCCCTGGACGCTGCGCCTGCTGCAGGCGGCGCTGCGCTTCGCCGACCCGATCACCATGCGCATCAAGCACGCCTTCGACGTGCCGCGGCCTGTGCTGATGTCGCCGCTGCTGCAGCCCTGCATCCAGACGCCGACCCATGGCGCGCTGCCCAGCGGCCATGCCACCCAGGCGCATCTGGTGGCGGCGCTGCTGTGCCGGCTGACGGGCGCGGACCCGGCCCGGGCGGCGGCCGAGGGCGATCAGCGCTTCCGGCTGGCGGCGCGCATCGCGGTCAACCGCACGGTGGCCGGCGTGCATTACCCCGTCGACAGCGCCTGCGGCGCGGCGCTGGGGCTGGCGCTGGGCGAGCATGTCGCCGCGGTCTGCGGGGCGGCGCCCGCGCCGGGCTGGGCGTTCGATGCGGCCGCCTTCCTCGCCGAGCCGGCGCTGGCGGATTTCCACGACGGCGTCGTCGCCGCGCAGGTCGCGCATGCGGTCGTGGGCGAGGGCGGCCCGCTGCGGCGGCTCGGGGCGGCGGAGGCGCGGCTGCGCGCCGCGGATCCGATGCTGGGGCTGGTCTGGGCCTGGGCGCGGGCCGAACTCGCGCCATGAGCGCGCCGGTCTGGGTCGCGGGCGACGCGGTCGCGCCCGGCCTCTCGCCCTATCTGCTGGAACGCCTTGGCGGGGCAGGGGCGGCGCTGGGCTTCGCCCCCGGCCTGTCCGTCTGCCGCGCGCGGATGGACGGGGGCGCGTTGCGCATCGACCCGCCGGCGGGCGCGGCCCCGGACGACGCCCTTGCGCTGGCCGCCCGCGATGCGCGGGTCCTCGATGCCGCGGTGCCGCTGTCGCTCGCCCCCCGCGCCCTGGCCCCGGACGACGCCGCGCCCGGCCCCGGCGACACGCGCGGGGCCTGCCCGGACGCGCTGCGCGATGCGCGGGCCCTGCTGGCGGCGGTCGATCTGGCCCCGGCCTTCGCGCATGAGCGGTTCCGCCGCGCCGATGGCGGATCGCGGCTGGATTACCTGTGGCTGCAGGACGTGCCGCATGACGGGGCGGCCGGCGGCCCGCCCTTCGGCCGGGTCTGGACCGGCCAGGCGCTCGATGCGCTGCTGGCGCGCTGGCGGCGGGGCGGCGGCGTGGACGAGGAGGGGCTGTATCGCGCCGTCGGCATGATCGACCTCGCCCGGCCCGACGCCCGCGCCGCCGCCCGCGCCGCAACCCATGGCACGGCGGTGCTCGACCGGCTGGGCGGCGCGCCGCCGGGGGGGCGGGCGGCGGGCGATGCGGTGGACCGCGACCCGGCGGCCTTCCCGCTGGCGGCGGTGGGCCTGCCGGAAGGCGTGGTCTCCGACACCTCGGGGGCGTTCAACGCCTTCTTCGTGATGGCCGGCATCGACCGGCTGCTGCGCCATGCGGCGGCGCGGGGCAGGGCGCGGGGCCGCCCGCTGCCGGTGGTGGTGACCATCGCGCTGGGCCTGACCGGCGGTTCCAAGGAGGGGACGGGGACGCTCGAACGCTATCTGGCCCGCGTCGCCGCGGCCTCGGTGCCGGGGCTGGGGCCGGTGCGCTTCGTGCTGCCCTCGGGCAATCACCGCCAGTCGCGCCAGCGCGCGGTCGTCGAGGCGGCGATGGGGCCGGACGACCGGCCGCTGTGGTGGCGGCTGCCCCCCGACGATGCGACGCCGAGCTTCCTCGAGATCTGGGGCCGCCGCCGCGACGCCCGCCCCGACGCCTGCGGCCTGTCGGTGCTGGCGGCGCCGCCCGGCCTGCCGGCGACCGCGCCGCTCGCCGCCCCGGCCTTCGACCGGCTGCACGCGCTGCGCCTGGGCGGACGGACCGTGCTGCGGGCGCTCGCGCAATGGGTGCCGGACCCGCCGGGCCATGATGCGCCCCGACGGGGGCGCGAGTTGCTGACGCTGATCGCGCCCCCGACCCGCCCGGAGCGCCATGGCGCCGACGCCGCGCCCCCGGGCGACTGGCTTCTGGCCGTCGCCGCGGCCCCGGGCATCGACCCGGCGGCCCCGTTCCCCTGCGACCTGTTCATCCAGCGCGACGACACGCTGACCGGGCGCCGCCGCCTCGGCCGCCAGTCGCGCTTCCGCGACGACGCCTTCCGCCCCCGCGACGCCGGGGGGCGATGACCGATGGAGGATGATCCCGGGTCGCATGTGCGGCGCATCGGCACGCTGAACGCCTATGCGACCGGCGCGGGCGTGACGGTGGTGGGCGGGCGGCGGGCCAGCGACGGGGCCGAGGC
>DAIPIU010000043.1:0-23482 GCA_036770645.1 Rubrimonas sp.
CGTTCCTGCCCGGCTCCCAGGTCGACGTGCGCCCGGTGCGCGACGTCGGCCCGCTCATGGGCATCCCGCAGCCCTTCCAGATCCTCAAGATGGACCGCCGCCGCGGCAACATCGTCGTCTCCCGCCGCGCCGTGCTCGAGGAATCCCGCGCCGAGCAGCGCGCCGAGATCGTCGGCAAGCTGGTCGAGGGCGCGATCATCGACGGCGTGGTGAAGAACATCACCGATTACGGCGCCTTCGTGGACCTCGGCGGCGTCGACGGCCTGCTGCACGTGACCGACATGGCGTGGCGCCGCGTCAACCATCCCTCCGAGATCCTTAACATCGGCGAGACCGTCCGCGTCCAGGTCATCAAGGTGAACAAGGACACCCAGCGCATCAGCCTCGGCATGAAGCAGCTCATGTCCGACCCCTGGGACGGCGTGGCGGCGAAGTATCCGATGGGGTCCAAATGGACCGGCCGCGTCACCAACATCACCGACTACGGCGCCTTCGTGGAGCTGGAGGCCGGTGTCGAGGGCCTGGTCCACGTCTCCGAGATGAGCTGGACCAAGAAGAACGTGCACCCCGGCAAGATCGTCTCCACCTCGCAGGAAGTGGAAGTGATGGTGCTGGACGTCGACAGCAACAAGCGCCGCGTGTCGCTGGGCCTCAAGCAGTGCCTGCGCAACCCGTGGGAGCTGTTCGCCGAGACGCATCCGGCGGGGACCGAGGTCGAGGGCGAGGTGCGCAACATCACCGAGTTCGGCCTGTTCATCGGGCTCGACGGCGACATCGACGGCATGGTGCACCTGTCCGATCTCGACTGGAACCGCTCCGGCGACGAGGCGATGGCCGACTACAAGAAGGGCGACATGGTCCGCGCCCGCGTGCTCGACGTCGACATCGAGAAGGAGCGCATCTCGCTGGGCGTCAAGCAGCTCGGCGACGATGCGCCGGTCGCCGCCGCCGCGGGTTCGACCGCGGCCCCCGCCGCTGCCGCCGCGCCCGGCGGCGTGCCGTCGCTGCGCAAGAACGCCGTGATCACCGCCCGCGTCACCGCGGTCGAGGAAGGCGGCATCGAGGTCGAGGCCGACGGGATGAAGGCCTTCATCCGCCGCTCCGACATCGCCCGCGACCGCGCCGACCAGCGGCCCGAGCGCTTCTCGGTCGGCGACCGGGTCGACGCGCGCATCCTGTCGGTCGACAAGGCCGCGCGCCGGCTGCAGCTCTCGATCAAGGCGCTGCAGATCGCCGAGGAGCAGGAGGCCGTGGCCCAGTACGGCTCGTCCGACAGCGGGGCCTCGCTCGGCGACATCCTCGGCGCGGCCCTGAAGGAGCGCCAGGGCTCGTGACGGCGCCCCAGCCGCCCAGGGAGCCGGGCCTCGACGAGGCCCGGCACATCGTCGAGCGGCGGCGCCTGCGCGGCCGTCTCGGCCTCTGGCGGCTGCTTGCCATCGCCGCGCTCGCCGTCGCGGGCGCGTCCGTCGCATGGGAGTGGATCCCGCGCGCCCCCTACGTCGCCCGCCATGCCGTCACCGGCATCATCCTCGAGGATCCCGCCCGCGACGCGATGCTGCGCGATCTGGCCGAGGACGACCGCGTGCTGGCGCTGCTGCTGCGCATCGACAGCCCCGGCGGTTCCGTCGCCGGGTCCGAATCGCTCTACGAGGCGCTGCGGGTCGTGGCCGGCCGAAAGCCGGTCGCCGCCGTGATGGGCACCGTTGCCGCGTCCGGCGGCTACATCGCGGCGCTGGCGGCCGACCATATCGTTGCGCGCGGCGGCACCGTCACGGGTTCGATCGGCGTCGTGGCCGAGTTCCCCAATGTCGAGGGGCTGCTCGACCGCATCGGCGTGGGGGTCGCCCGCGTCGCCAGCGCACCCCTGAAGGCGGAGCCGTCGCCCTTCCGCGAGGCGTCGCCCGCGGTGCTCGACGCCCAGCAGGCGCTGATCGACGACAGCTATCGCTGGTTCCTCGATCTGGTGGCCGCGCGACGCGGCATGGAGGCCGCCCAGGCCCGCAGTCTCGGCGACGGTCGGGTCTACACCGGACGGCAGGCCTTCGAGAACGGCCTGATCGACGCGCTCGGCGGCGAGGCGGAGGCGCTGGACTGGCTCGCCGCGGAGCGGGGCGTGCCGCGCGATGCGCCGGTGCGCGAGGTCGAGCCCGACCGCGGCGGCTTCGGTCTGCCGGCGGATCTGGCGGGCAGCGCCCTGCGCGCGGCGCTCGATGCGGCGGCCCGCGCGCCGCTGCCCATGGCAGTCCTCAGATAACCCCAAGCGTTGACGCGCAAAATCCGGCGTGACACCATCCGTTCCCAAAACGGGGCGTGCGCGCGCGCGGCCTCGGTCCGGAGGGGAGGGATGCCGGAGTGATCAAGTCCGAACTGATCCAGAGAATCGCCGACGAGAACCCGCACCTCTACCAGCGGGATGTCGAGCGCATCGTGTCCACCCTGTTCGAGGAGATCGCGGCTGCGCTCGCCCGCGGCGACAGGGTGGAACTGCGCGGCTTTGGGGCCTTCTCGGCGAAAAGCCGCGAGGCGCGCGTCGGCCGCAACCCCCGCACCGGCGAGGCGGTGCAGGTGCCCGAGAAGCGCGTGCCGTTCTTCAAGACCGGCAAGGACCTCCGCGAGCGCATGAACGGCGGGGCCGATCACGGCGAGGACGACGAGGACGACGACGCGGCCTGAGCCGCCGCCGAAACCGGCCGGCAGCGGCGCCCCGTCGCTTGTCCGCCGCGCCGCGCGCGGCTACCCCTAGGCGCGCGGCGATGCTTGCGCCCACCGGATCGGGAGACCCGCCATGCGCTATGTCACCTATGCCTTCGCTGCGCTCGGCGCCGCGCTGACCATCTTCCTCTCGGTGGCGAATCGCCATGTCGTCCAGGTGTTCGGCACGCCGAACTTCGTCGAATACGGGGCCGCCCCGCCGCCGATGTGGGAGGCGCCGCTGTTCCTGATCGCGCTCGCCTGCGGCGCGGTCGGCTTCGTGCTCGGGGCCGCGCGCGAATATGTCCGCGAGGGGCGCTATCGGCGCACCGCGGTGCTCAGCGGCCGCGAGGTCGGCAAGCTCCAGCGCGAGGTTCAGGCGCTGAAGGGCGAGGCCAAGCGCGACGAGGACGACGACATCATCGCCCTGACGAGCCGCTAGGGGCCGACCCGGCCGGTGCCGCGCGTCAAGATCTGCGGATTGCGCGACCGCGCGGGCCTCGACGCGGCCGCGTCGGCCGGCGCGGCCTATGCCGGCTTCGTGTTCTTCCCCCCTTCGCCGCGCTGCATCGAATGGGGCGCCGCGGCCGCCCTCGCCGCCGAGGCGCCGCCCGGTCTGTGCAAGGTCGGACTGGTGGTCGACCCCGACGACGCCACCCTCGACCGGCTCGCCGCCCTGCCGCTCGACATGATCCAGCTCCACGGCGCGGAGACGCCCGGCCGCGCCGTCGAGATCCGCGCGCGCCTCGGCCTGCCGGTGATGAAGGCGGTCGGCGTGAGCGGCCCCGGCGACCTCGCCGCGCTCGCGCTGTGGGAGGGCGTCGCCGACCAGGTCCTCTGCGACGCCAAGCCCCCGAAGGACGCCACCCGCCCCGGCGGCATCGGCGAGCCCTTCGACTGGGGGCTGATCGTCGGGCGGCGCTGGCGCAGGCCGTGGCTGCTGGCCGGCGGCCTCACGCCGGAGAACGTCGCAGAGGCCATCGTCCGCACCGGGGCCGCACAGGTCGACGTATCCTCCGGCGTCGAGGGTGCCCCCGGCGTCAAGGATCCCGCGCGCATCGCCGCCTTCTGCGCCGCGGCCAGCGCAACGGAAAGACCCCGCGCCGGGTGACGCCGCGCGACGCGGCGCCCGGCGGCTTCGCCGGCCCGCGCTCCGTTCCGACGCGCGCGCCCCCGTGGTGCGGCGCCCCGGATCGGCGCGGCGCCTCCGCTCGGAAGCGATCGCGCCGCGCGGGAATGATCCCGTCGGTCGCGCGTTCTCCACGCAGGCGGCGCATCGGGCCGCCATGCATCTGGAGGACCAGGACGGATGAAGCATTTCCGACGACTTCGCGCAGGCGTCGATCCGACGCCCTTCCTCGACGAGATCGCCTCCGTGCCGAATGCCTGGGGCCTTTCGCAGGGCCGTCAGGAGAAGATCGCGGTGCAGCGCGAGGCGATGGCGATCCCGCTGCGCGGGCTCCGCAAGTCAGCGATCGACGGCCGGGCGCGCCGCGACGTGCACGAAAGCCGCTGGACCGGGGCCTCGGCGATGTTCCCGCGCGCCCGCGCCTTCCTCGAAGGCGTCGCGGCGGTCGAGGACGCGATCCTCGGCCGCGGAAAGATCGTCTGCCTGCCCGCGGGCCGCCGCGTCTATCCCCACATCGACCGCGGCGCCTACTATGAGGTCCGCGACCGCTATCATTTCGTGCTGCGCTCGACGCAGGGCTCGTGGATGCGCGCGGGCGACGAGGAGCTGCGCATGCGCGAGGGCGAGCTTTGGTGGTTCGACAACCACGCCATGCACGAGGCGATGAACGACGGCGACGAGGATCGCATCCACATGATCTTCGACATGCTCCCGAGCGCCCGAGCCGCGGCGGTCTTCGGCGACGTGCGGGCCGCCTGACCGGGGGGCGGCGGCGGACCGATCCCCCGGCCCCTTCGGCCGCCGCCGTCTCGCGCGCGGGCCCCGAATGCTCTAGAACGCGCGAATCCTGAAGGGGACGCGCCATGCCCGACGATCTGCTCAATTCGTACCGCAGCGGCCCCGACGAGAGCGGCCGCTTCGGCATCTTCGGCGGCCGCTTCGTCGCCGAGACGCTGATGCCGCTGATCCTGTCGCTCGAGGCGGAGTACGAGAAGGCGAAGCTCGATCCAGCCTTCTGGGCCGAGATGGACGATCTCTGGACCCATTACGTCGGCCGCCCCAGCCCCCTCTACTTCGCCGAGCGGCTGACCGAGCATTTCGGCGGCGCGAAGATCTACCTCAAGCGCGACGAGCTGAACCACACCGGCGCGCACAAGATCAACAACGTGCTGGGCCAGATCCTGCTCGCCCGCCGCATGGGCAAGACCCGCATCATCGCCGAGACCGGCGCGGGCCAGCACGGCGTCGCCACCGCCACGGTCTGCGCCCGCTTCGGCCTGCAATGCGTCGTGTTCATGGGCGCCACGGACGTCGAGCGCCAGAAGCCCAACGTGTTCCGCATGAAGCTGCTGGGCGCCGAGGTGATCCCCGTCACCTCCGGCCGCGCCACGCTGAAGGACGCGATGAACGAGGCGCTGCGCGACTGGGTGACCAACGTCGCCGACACCTTCTACTGCATCGGCACGGTCGCGGGCCCGCACCCCTATCCGGCCATGGTGCGCGACTTCCAGTCGATCATCGGCAAGGAGACGCGCGCCCAGATGCTCGCGCGCGAGGGGCGGCTTCCGGACGTGCTGGTGGCCTGCATCGGCGGCGGCTCGAACGCCATGGGCCTGTTCCACCCCTTCCTCGACGACCCTGCGGTGCGCATCATCGGCGTCGAGGCCGGCGGCCATGGCGTGGACGAGCGCATGGAGCACGCGGCCTCCCTCACCGGCGGGCGGCCCGGCGTGCTGCACGGCAACCGCACCTATCTGCTGCAGGACGCCGACGGCCAGATCCTCGAGGGCCACTCGATCTCCGCCGGCCTCGACTATCCCGGCATCGGGCCGGAACACGCCTGGCTGCACGACATCGGCCGCGTCGAATACGTCTCGGCCACCGACACGGAGGCGCTGGAGGCCTTCCAGCTCTGCTGCCGGACCGAAGGCATCATCCCGGCCCTTGAACCCAGCCACGCCTTGGCGCATGTGACGCGCCTTGCGCCCACGCTGCCGCGCGACACGCTGCTCGTGCTGAACATGTGCGGGCGGGGCGACAAGGACATCTTCACCGTCGCGGCCCATCTGGGCGGCGATCTCTGACGCGCGCGGCCCTACGGGCGCGCATCTTCTCGGAGGGCCCAGAGTGGCCGACTTCACCCCCGGCGACGTGGTCGTCCTGAAATCCGGCTCGATGCGCATGCTCGTCGAGCGCATCGAGGAGGGCGGCGCCGTCGCCGTGCTCTGGGCCAACGAGGGCCAGATCGGCCGCGAGGTCCTGCCCGCCTTCGCCCTGAACAAATGGGAGGAGCGCAAGTGGGAGGACCGTCCCGCGCGCGACGACCGTCCCGCGCGCCCCTGGGCCCCGCGCCCGCCCCGCGACGACGCCGGGGCCGAGGGCGGCGATGCCCGCCCCCCGCGCGCCTTCGGCCCCAAGCCCGGCGGCAAGCCTCCCTTCAAGAAGCCCTTCGGGGCCAAGCCCTTCGGCGACCGTGCCGGCGGCGGCGGCAAGCCCTACGGAGATCGTCCGCCCCGCACCGGCATGGACGGCAAGCCGAAGCAGAAGACCTTCTACCGCAAGGACGACTGACCGGCATGGCGGCGGCGGGGCTTCGCGAGGCGCACAGCCTCTGGATCGGCGACACGCTGCCGCCGCTCCACCGCGCCTGCCTCGCATCCTTCGTCGCCGCGGGCCACCCGGTCGTGCTGCACGCCTACGGCCCGCTCGACGCGCCGCCGGGGGTGCGCCTCGAGGATGCCGGGCGCGTCATGCCCGCCGCCGCGGTGTTCCGGCACCGCAAGTCGGGCTCGATGTGCATGTCGGCCGACCTGTTCCGCTATGCCCTCCTGCGCGCCCGTGACGGCGCGATGTGGGTCGATGCGGACATCTTCTGCCTGCGGCCCTTCGCCTTCGACGGCCCGTACCTGTTCGGGATCGAGCGCACGCGCTTCCGCGACGACAGCGTGAACAACGCCGTGCTGGCGGCCCCCGCCGACAGCCCCCTGCTCGCCGACCTCGCCCGGATCGCGCGGCGCCCGGTCCGCGCGGCGCGCTTCGAGCGCCTGCCGCAGCAGCGGCTGCGCTTCTGGGCCGCCTGGGCTCTCGGCCTGCCCTTCGGCTTCGCGGACATGGGGCGCCCGGTGCTCGGGCCGCCGGCGCTGACCCATCTGGTGGAACGGCACGGCCTGCGGTCGCACGCCCAGCCTGTCGAGGCCTTCTTCCTCGACCAGGGGCCGCCGCTGCTCGCGCCCGGCTCCGCCGCGATGCTCGACGATCCCCGGCGCTACGCCCTGCATTTCTGCGCCTCGCTGGCCGGCGAGGGCGACCGGGCCTTCCCGCCCGACAGCGCCGCCGCCGCCTGCCTCGCGCGGGCCGCGGCGGCGGGGTTCCAGGGCCTGCACGAACCCCTCTGCGCTTCCGCCGTCCCCGCGCCCCGCCGCCACGCGCCGCCCCGGCCGATCGGCGGCCCCGTTCCGGAACACTGACATGTCCCGCCTGACCGCCTGCTTCCAGGCCCTCGCCGCCGAGAACCGTGCCGCCTTCGTGGCCTATCTCATGGCCGGCGACCCCGACCACGACACCGCGCTGCGGCTCGCCTGCGCGCTGCCCGCCGCCGGCGTCGACGTCATCGAACTCGGCATGCCCTTCACCGACCCGATGGCCGACGGCCCCGCGATCCAGGCCGCGGGCCAGCGCGCGCTGGCCGCCGGCGCCTCGGTCGAGACGACGCTGGCGACCGCGCGCGCCGTGCGCGCCGCCAACCCGGACACGCCCATCGTCCTGATGGGCTATTACAACCCGGTCTACGCGCGCGGCGTGGACCGTTTCCTCGCCGATGCCGTGGCGGCCGGCGTCGACGGCCTCATCGTCGTCGACCTGCCGCCCGAGGAGGACGCCGAGCTCTGCCTGCCGGCCGCCGCCGCGGGCCTGTCCTTCATCCGCCTCGCCACGCCCACCACCGACGCCGCCCGCCTGCCGGCGGTGCTGCGCAACGCCTCGGGCTTCGTCTACTACGTCTCGATCGCGGGCATCACCGGGGCCGCGGCGGCCGACCCGGCCGCGGTCGCGCCGCAGGTGGCGCGCATCAAGGCGCAGACCGGCCTGCCCGTCTGCGTCGGCTTCGGCGTGCGCACGCCCGAGGCGGCGGCCGCCATCGCGCGCGTGGCCGACGGCGTGGTGGTCGGCTCGGCCATCGTGCAGATGATCGGCGCGGGCGCCCCCGCCGGGGAGATCCTCGCCTTCGTGCGCAGCATCGCGGAGGGCGTCCATGCCGGCCGATAAGCCCGCCGCCGGGAATTCCGGCTATGGCATGAACTGGTTGTCGGATTACGTCCGGCCCAAGATCAACTCCCTGTTCTCGCGGCGCGAGATGCCCGAGAACCTCTGGAAGAAGTGCACCGAATGCGGGCACATGATCTTCCACCGCGAACTCGCCGAGGCGCTGCACGTCTGCCCGAACTGCGACCACCACATGCCGCTGTCGCCGCGGGCGCGCTTCAACGCCCTGTTCGACGCCGGGGCCTGGATCGAGGCCCCGCTGCCCGAGCCCATCGCCGACCCGCTGAAGTTCCGGGACCAGAAGCGCTATCCCGACCGCGTGAAGGAGGCCCGCGCGGCCACGGCCGAGCATGAGGCGATGCTGGTGGGCCATGGCGCCATCGGCGGGCTGCACACCGTCGCGGCCTGCCAGAACTTCGCCTTCATGGCCGGCAGCATGGGCCTTGCGGTGGGCGACGCGCTGGTGACCGCGGCGGAACTGGCGACCTCGGTCAACGCGCCGCTGGTGGTGTTCGCGGCCGCAGGCGGCGCGCGGATGCAGGAGGGGATCCTGTCGCTGATGCAGATGCCCCGCACCACCATCGCGGTGCAGATGCTGCGCGAGGCGCGGCTGCCCTATGTCTGCGTCCTCACCGACCCGACCACCGGGGGCGTCACCGCCTCCTACGCCATGCTGGGCGACGTGCAGATCGCCGAACCCAACGCGCTCATCTGCTTCGCCGGCCCCCGCGTCATCGAACAGACCATCCGCGAGACCCTGCCGCCGGGCTTCCAGCGCAGCGAATACCTGCTCGAACACGGCATGCTTGATCGCGTGATCCACCGCCACCATCTGCGCGACGAACTCGCCACGATCCTGCGCCTGCTGATGCGCCAGCCGCCGCGCAGCCACGGCGACCTGCCGCCGCCCTGAGGGACGCGCCATGGGTTTCGACACCGCCCCCGAGACCGGCTCCGATGCGATCCTCGCCCGGCTGCTGACGCTGCACCCCAAGATCATCGATCTCACGCTCGACCGCGTCCTGCGCCTGCTGGCCCGTCTGGGCCATCCCGAACGCGCCTGCCCGCCGGTCATCCATGTCGCCGGCACCAACGGCAAGGGCTCGACCCAGGCCATGCTGCGCGCGGGTCTCGAGGCGCAGGGCGCGACCGTCCACGCCTACACCTCGCCGCATCTGGCGCGCTTCCACGAACGCATCCGGGTGGCCGGCCGCCTGATCGACGAGGGCGCGCTCGCCGCCTTGCTGGCCGAATGCGAGCGCGTGAACGACGGCGCTCCGATCACCTTCTTCGAGATCACCACCGTCGCCGCCTTCCTCGCCTTCGCGCGCGCGCGCGCCGACTGGCTGCTGCTCGAGGTCGGGCTGGGCGGGCGGCTCGACGCGACCAACGTCATCGACGCGCCGCGGCTGACGGTCATCACCCCCGTCTCCTGGGATCACGAGCAGTATCTCGGCGACACGCTGGGCAAGATCGCCTTCGAGAAGGCGGGCATCCTCAAGCCCGGCGTGCCCTGCATCGTCGGCCCCCAGACGCCGGAGGCGCTCGCGGTGATCGAGGCGCGGGCGGCCGAGGTCGGCGCGCCGCTGGTCGTGGCTGGCCGCGACTGGACGGCGCGCGCGGAAGGCGGGCGGCTTCTGTTCGAGGACGCCGCCGGACGGCTCGACCTTCCCCGCCCGAACCTGCTCGGGCCCCACCAGATCGATAATGCCGGCGCCGCCGTCGCCGCCCTGCGCGCGCTGGGCCTCGGGGACGACGCCTGCGCGGCGGCGGTCTCACGCGCCGAATGGCCGGCCCGGCTCCAGCGCCTGACGCGCGGGCCGCTGGCCGCCATCGCCGATGCCTGCGGGGCCGCGCTCTGGCTCGACGGCGGGCACAACCTCGCGGCGGGCGCGGCGGTGGCGGCGCATTTTCGCAGCGTCGCCGCGGCCGACCCCGCGCCGCTGGCGCTGGTCTGCGGCATGCTCGAAACCAAGGACGCGGCGGGCTTCCTCGCCGCCTTCGCGGGCCTCGCCGTCTCGGTCGCGACGGTGGACATCCCCGGCGCGACCGCCGGCCTGCCCGCCGCGACGCTGGCCGAGGCCGGCGCCCGCTCGGGCCTGCGCGCGGCGCCGCACCCCGACCTCCCGGCCGCCCTGCGCGCCGCCGTCCGCGATGCGGGGCCGGGCGGGCGGGCGCTGATCTGCGGGTCGCTCTACCTCGCCGGGGCGGTGCTGCGCGAAAACGGTTGACCGCGCCCGGACCGCACCGAAACGCGTTCCATGACCCAGGCCGAGGGGTTGGCATGGAGAGGGTCGGGGGCACGCCGCCGGGCGCGCCCCCTGTGCCGGGCCGTCAGACCTGCTCGGCGATCCAGCTCGCGATGGCGGTCTTCGGCGCCGCCCCGACCTTGGTCGCCGCGACCTGACCGTTCTTGAACAGCATCAGCGTCGGGATCCCGCGCACGCCGTACTTCGACGGCGCGTGCGGATTGTCGTCGATGTTGATCTTCACGATCTTGACCTTCCCTGCCATCTCGGCGGCGATGGTCTCCAGCGCCGGGCCGATCTGCTTGCAGGGTCCGCACCATTCGGCCCAGAAATCCACGACGACGGGGGTTTCGGACTTCAGCACGTCCGAGTCGAAACTCGCGTCGGTCACCGCGACGGTGGACATGGCGCATCCTTCCTTCATGGCGGCGCGCTGGCCGCGGAGAGCCGAAGCTAGGAACGCGCCGCCCCGCGGTCAAGAAGGCCCCCCTCCGCCGCCATCCGCTCCAGCGCTGCATCCAGCGCCGCGTCGGGCAGCGCCATCAGCCGGCGCGTCGCGGTCCACAGAAGCGACAGCTCGATCCGCCGCCCGGGGTAGAGCGCGCGCAGGCCTTCGCGATACGCCGCCATCTGGCGCAGGTAACCCTCTGGAACATCGCCGATATCCGCAGGCGGCGCGGCGTCGGTCTTGAAGTCGACGGCGCGCACCGCCTCCGGCCCCACCGCCATCCGGTCCACGCGCCCCGTCACCCGGTCGCCCCGCCCCAGCCCCAGCAGCGCCCCCGACAGAGACAGCGCCGCCTCCGCCAGCGCCCCGGGGGCGAAGAACGCCTCGGCCCCCGCCGCCTCCATCGCCCCCAGCGCCTCGGCGGCCATCGCGGCGCGCTCCTCCGCCCCCGCCCAGGGCGCCAGCCGCGCCAGCAGCGCCCCGGCCCGCGCCGCGCGCGCTTCCGCCGGCCAGTCCGGCGCGCGTTCCAGCACGGCATGGATCGCGGTGCCCCGGTCGCGCGCCCGCTCGGCCCCCGCACCCGTGCCGCCCGCGCCCGTGCCGCCCGCGCCTATCCCGTCCGCGACCTGGGCCTCGCCCTTCAGGGCGCTGGCGGCCAGCCGCCGCACGGCCGCGGGGGGCGGCGGCAAGGGCGTCGGCGGCGTGTCGTCATGGCTCGCCGGGATGTCCCCGGCCGTCGTGGCCGCATCGCCCGGCGCCGCCGTCGCGGCGGGATCGGCCCCGAGATCCTCGACCCGCAGCATCTCGCCCGCCGGCCCGTCGGCGCGCACGGCCTTCGCGGCCTCCATCCCCGCCTGCGCCAGCGCATGCCAGGTCGGCGTCCGGTCCGGGTCGGCGTCCTCGCGGGGCGGTTCCCCGGCCCCGCACAGCACCAGCCAGCGCTTCGCCCGTGTCATCGCGACATACAGCAGCCGCCGCCCCTCCTCGACGTCGCGCCGCCTCGCATCCTCCTGCGCGGCGCGGATCGCCGCCGGCGCCTCGGCCTTCGGCATCGACCAGACCGCGAAGGGGCCCTGCGCATCCGCCATCGCCAGCACCGCGCCCTCGGGGCCGCGCACCCGCGTCGCCATGTCGGGCACCACGACCACCGGCGCCTCCAGCCCCTTGGCGCCATGGATCGTCATCACCCGCACCGCCCCCGCGCCCTTGGGGTCGCCCTTGTCCATCTCGCGCTTGATCTCGGCCCCGCTGCGCGCCAGCCAGTCGAGGAAGCCCTCGAGGCTGGGCGTGCGCGCCGTCTCGTAGGCCAGCGCCCGGCTCAGCAGCTCATCCACCCCGTCCTCGGCCTCGGCCCCCAGCCGGCCGATCAGGCTGGCGCGCCCGCCATCCTCGGCCAGCGCGCGGTCGAGGAATTCGTAGGGGCGCAGGAAGTCCGCCCGCCGGCGCGCCCGCTCGATCAGCGCCACCGCGTCGGCGACCGCCGGGCCCTCCGCGCCGGCCCGCGCCTGCAGCGCGGCCCAGAGCGTGCCGTCGCGCCCATGGGCCACGCGCAGCAGCGCCTCCTCCGACAGCCCGCACAGCGGCGAGCGCAGCAGCGCCGCCAGCGTCAGGTCGTCCTCGGGCGTCAGCGCCACGCGCGCCAGCGCCAGCAGGTCGCGCACCGCCAGTTCGCGCGCGACCGCGATGCGGTCCGAGCCCGCGACGGGTACCCCCAGCCGCTTGAGGCCCCGCACGATGCCCTGCGCGAGGCGGTCGCGCTTGCGCACCAGCACCAGCACGTCGCCCGGGCGCACCGGCGCGCCGCCGCCGGGCAGCCGCTCCTCGCGCACCCAGCGCGCGATCTCGCCGGCCAGCATCCCGGCCAGCCGCAGGCGCGGGTCGCCCGGGGGGGGGGCGTCCAGCGGCTTGTCCCAGGGCGGTTCGGGTGCTGCCTCCTCCTTGCCGACCAGCGGCCAGAGGTCCACGCGGCCGGGAACTTCCGGGAAGGCCGGCGCATGGGCCGGTGCCTCGCCCGCGGCGTTCAGCCCCGCGGGGTCGGCCGCGAAAACGCTGTCCACGACGCGCAGGATCGCGGGCGAGGATCGGAAGGAGACAACAAGATCATAGCGTTGCACAGGGGCCGCGCCGCCCTGCAGCGCCTCGGCGAACACCCGGGCATTGTCGGCGAACAGCCGCGGCGCCGCCCCCTGGAAGCTGTAGATCGACTGCTTCTCGTCGCCCACCACGAACAGGGTGCGGCGGCGGCCCGTGGGGTCGCCGAACTCGGCCGTCAACGCCCGGATGGCGTCCCATTGCGCGGGGCTGGTGTCCTGCGCCTCGTCCACCAGCAGGTGGTCCAGGCCGCCGTCGAGCTTCCACAGCGCCCAGGCCCCGTCGGCCGGGTCGGCCAGCAGCCGCGCGGTCGCCTCGATGAGGTCGTCGTAGTCGAGCGCCCCGGCCGCGTGCTTCTCCGCCGCATAGGCGTCGAGGAACGCGCCGGCGAAGCGGTTCAGCGCGATGGCCCGCCGCGCGCCCCCGATCGCCGCCGCCCGTTCGGCGGCGGCCTCGAAGCCCTCGGACAGCGCCTCGAGCATGGGGCGGATCCACGGATGCGCGGCATGGCTGGCCGCGGTCGGCACGCGGCTCAGCTTGCGCGGTCCGGCGGATGTGCGCAGCACCGCGCGCAGGCCGTCCAGCAAGCCGGCCGCGTCCGGGGCGGCCGCCGCCCGCGCAAGGGGGACGGCAAGCTTCGCGTCGTTGCTCGATCCCCCCGCGAGCGCCCGCGCCGCCGCGTCCAGTCGCGAACGGTCCACCCCGTCGAGGAACCCCGCAAGCGGTTCGGCGTCCAGCCCGTCGGGTCGCACCCCGAAGGCCGCGGCCAGCCGCGCGGGCGTCGGGCGGCCGGCGAACAGCGACCGGCGCGACAGCACGGCGCGGATCAGCCCGTCCAGCCCCTCGTCGGTCAGGCTGTCGGCCGCCGCGTCGAAGGCGTCGTCGCCCCCGGCCTCGGCGACCTGCGCCAGCCTTTCGCGCGCCCGCGCCGCCAGCGCGTCGCGCGCGGGATCGTCGAGCATGGCGAAGTCGGGCGAAACGCCGGCCTCGAGCGGAAAGCGCCGCAGCGCGCCCTCGCAGAAGGCGTGGATGGTGCCGATCCGCAGGCCCCCCGGCGTCTCGAGCGCCTTGGCGAACAGCCGCCGCGCCTGCGCCAGCGCTGCCGCATCGACGGCCGGCGCCTCGGCGCCCGCGTCGCGGGTCAGCCCCCGCAGCGCCGCGGCCAGCGCCTCGTCCTCCATCAGCGCCCAGCGGCCCAGCATCGCCTCCAGCCGCTCGGCCATCTCGGCCGCCGCGGCGCGGGTGTAGGTGAGGCAGCGGATGCGCGACGGATCCGCGCCCTGAAGCAGCAGGCGCGCGACCCGGTCGGTCAGCACGCGCGTCTTGCCCGAGCCGGCATTGGCCGACAGCCAGACCGAGACCGCCGGGTCGGCGGCGCGGGCCTGGTCGCGGCTGGCGCGGGCGACGGCGTCGCTCATGGCCCGGCCGCCCCTGTTCCGGCCTCCCGCAGCGCCGCCTCGGCCGCCGCCAGGCCCGCGGGCGTGCCGACATCGACCCAGCCGCCGCGGTGGAGCGCGGCGAACAGCCGCCCGCGCGCGAGCAGCCGGTCCCAGACCAGATTGGTCGAGAACGCGCCCTCGGGCGTGTCCGCGAAGGCCGCCGGCGCGATGATCTGCGCGCCGGTGTAGACGAAGGGGGCCAGAGCCGCCGCCCCGCGCCGGACGGGCCGCCCGTCGCGGCCGAGGTCGAAATCGCCCGGCCGCGTGTAGCCCCGCGCGTCCTCGCGCGCGACCAGCAGCAACAGCGCGTCCATGCGAGCGGGATCCCAGGCCGCCGCGAGCGCGGCGCAGGGCTCGGCCCCGGTCCAGACCGCATCGGCGTTCAGGGCGAAGAACGGCGCCGGCCCCAGCAGCGGCAGC
This sequence comes from Rubrimonas sp., assembly GCA_036770645.1. Taxonomy (GTDB): domain Bacteria; phylum Pseudomonadota; class Alphaproteobacteria; order Rhodobacterales; family Rhodobacteraceae; genus Rubrimonas. The sequence continues at coordinate 14,728 of DAIPIU010000043.1, forward strand.
GCCCTGCGGATGCCCCCGCCGGTTTCCAGCAGCAGCCCGCTCTCGTCCGAGATCGCCACGGGCGGCGCGGCGCGCGCCGCGAGATGGGCGCGCATGGCCGGGGCGAAATGGTGGATGTTGACCACCACGCGCCGCGCGCCCCCCGCTGTCGCCGCGTCGATGGCGCGGTCGAGCAGCGTGCGGCCGCCGACCCGCAGCAGCGCCTTCGGCCGGTCGTCGGTCAGCGGACGCATCCTGGTGCCGAGGCCGGCGGCCAGCACCATCGCGACGGCCGGCGGCGCGGCAGCCTCCCCGGCGCCGCGGACCCCGGGCCTTGCGCCGTCGCACCCTGCGGCGCCCGTCATGCGCCCTCCGCCGCGCCTCGCGCGCCGCGCGCGGCGCGCACCCGCGCCAGCGCCTGCGGCGAGGGCGCGGGGATGTGCCGGTCGACGAAGGCGCGCAGGGCCGACAAGCCGGGATGCGAGAGATCGCCCGCGAGATGGCCCCAGACCCGCGGGATGAGGTCCAGATAGGCCGGCTTGCCGTCGCGCAGCCACAGCCGGGCGAAGATGCCGAGGATCTTGAGGTTGCGCTGGGCGGCCAGCGCCGCGGCGTCGGCAGCGAAGGCCGCCGCGTCGAAGCCCGGGTCGCGGTCCCGCGCGGCGGCGGCGAATCGCGCCCAGGTCGCCGCGTGCAGCGCCGGCTCGACGTCGCGCCGCGCATCCTCGAGCAGCGAGATCGGGTCGTAGGCCGGATGCCCGGCCAGCGCGTCCTGATAGTCGAGCAGCCCCACCCGCGCGACGCCCCGCCGCTGCGGCAGCCAGATCAGGTTTTCGGCGTGGAAGTCGCGCAGCGCCAGCGCCCGCCGGTCGGCGGCGGGCCGGGCGCAGGCGTCGGCCAGCCGCGCGTCGAATTCGGCCGCCGCATCCGCGGACAGGGCTTCCCCGGCCGCCGGGGTCCACCAGTCGACGGCCAGCCGCGCCTCGCGCAGCAGCGTCGCGGCATCGTAGGGCGGTATCGGATGCGAAAAGCCCGGGGCGGTCGCGACCGCGGGCGGCGGGGCCGACTGCAGCGCCGCCAGCGCGTCGGCGGCGGCGGCGTAGAGCGCGGGCGCGGCCCCGGGGTCGTCGGCGCAGACGCGGGCGAACAGCGCGTCGCCCAGATCCTCGAGCAGCAGCAGCCCCGCCCCGGCATCGGCGTCAAGGATCTCGGGCGCGCTGAAGCCCCGGTCGCGCAGCCATCCGGTCAGGGCGGCGAAGGGGCGCACATCCTCGCCGGAGGCCGGATCCGCGTCCATCAGCACGGCACGCCGTCCGTCGTCCCGCGTCAGCCGCCAGTAGCGCCGGGGCGAGGCATCGCCCGCCAGCGCCGCGCGCGCCGCCCCCGCCCAGGGCCCGCGCGCCGCGAAGGCGTCGAGCGCCGCGAGCCTGTCCCGCCCGCCGTCCGCGTCCGGCGCGCCCCCGCCCAGCCTGCGCGCCGCCGCGCCCTGCGGCGGGCGCCCGCCCAACGCTGCGGCGCCTGCGGGCGCGAGGGCCGATGCGGCCCGCGCGGCCTCGATCGCCCGCGCCCAGCCGTCGCCGTGCGGAACGAGGGTCAGCGCGCGCCCGTCGCCGGCGAAGGCGAGCCGCGCCTCCAGCGCCCGCGCCGGCCGCAGCGCGCCGAGCCGCTCGGGCCATTCGATCAGGCAGACCGCGCGCTGAAGCGCGTCGTCCAGCCCGAGCTCGGCGGCCTCGGACGGGTCGGAGAGGCGGTAGAGGTCGGCGTGCCAGATCTCGGCGTCGCCGGCCTCGTAGACCTGCGCCAGGGTCCATGTCGGCGAGGGGATGTGCGCCGCGGCGCCGGCCGGGCCGAGCCGGGCGCGGATCGCGGCGCGGGCCAGCGCCGACTTGCCTGCCCCGAGCGGTCCCGAGAGCAACAGCGCATCGCCCGGGCGCAGCGCGAGCCCGAGCGCCGCGCCGACCCTGTCGGTCGCCGCGGCGTCGGGCAGGGACAGTGCGGGGGATGGGGCACCGGGCGCTTGCATGGGCGACAGGCGTAGCGCCTGTCGCGCCGGCCGGAAAGCGGCGTCGCGCCGCCGCGCCGCCGCACCGGCCCCGACGCCCGCCCCGCTTCGCTCAGCGTCCGCCGCCCCGGACCGTGCGCGGGGCCGCACCGAAGGGGGCCGGACCCTCGGACAGGCCGGCAGGGGCGGGCGGCCCGCCCCGCAACTCGGTGAAGGCGACGAGCGTCGCGCCGTCGCGCAGCGGCGTCGCGCGCACCTCGAGCGCCCGTCCGTCGAGCAGCTCGACGCGCTGGCTCCAGGGCGTGCGGCCCTCTCCGCCCGCGACGGCGCCGCGGATGCGCTCCCAGACCCCGCCCGGGCCGGTGCCGGGCCGGCAGGCCTCGGCGACTTCAGACACGTGCGGGGCGCCCCCCTCGCAGCGCGGCAGGCGCCAGATGGCATGGAAGGCGGCGTTGGTCATCCGCGCCCTGCCGTCCAGCCCGAACAGCGCCACCCCGTCGCGCACGAACTCGAGCGCCGTGCGCTGCACCTCGCGCGCCACGCTGGCCTCGCGCTGCAGCGACACCGCGGCGCTGACATCCTCGAAGACGAAGGCGATGCCGCCCCGCGGGTGCGGCCGGCCGGTCACCTGGATCGCGCGGCCGTCGGGAAGTTCCCAGCGCGCCTCGTAGGCGGCGCGGTCGGGGTTGTCGAACAGGGTGAACAGGCCGGCGCGCCAGGCGGGGTAATCCGCCTGCTCCGGCAGCTGGCGCGCCTCGCGCAGCCGGTCGAGCGTCTCGCGCAGGCTGGGCCGCCCGCCGAGCCAGCGCGGATCGACATGGAACAGATCGGCCAGCGCCGGGTTCGACAGCACGAGGCGCCGGTCCGTCCCGAAGATCGCGAGGCCGACGCGCAGGTTGGAGAACGTGTCGCTGACGGTCTCGATGAAGCGGCGCAGGGCTTGCGAGGCCTCGCCGTCATCGCCTGCGGCCCGCGGGTCGACCACCAGAGAGCCGCCGTCGGCGATCGCGAAGGAGGCGCCGTCGACGGGCTTGGCCGCCCCTTCGGCGGCGGGCGAGCGCCAGGTCTCGCGACCTTCGGCGTCGATCCGCCAGGCCCGGATCGGCGCGGCCGACAGCGCGAGGCGCAGCGCCTCGGCCTCGGCGCGCGCGGCCGCGAGGTCGCGCGCTGCCGCGGCTTCCGCCGCGGCGTCCGCGCTGGCGTCGCGCAGCATCACCATGCACAACGCGCCCTTCGGCGCGCCCGTCACCTCCCAGACCCGTCCGTCCCGCGCCACGGCGCGCAGCCTGAACGCGCTGCCCCGCTCGATCAGCCGCGAAAGTGCGGTTCCGAGCGCCCCCCCGAGGCCCCCGAACGGCTCCGCCAGCAGTCCGGCCGGCGCGCCCGTCGCCGCGGCCTGCCCGAAGGCGAGCCGCGCGCTGCGCGACGCGGCCGCCACGCCCGACCGGTCGAACCACAGGCCGTGGCAGCCCGGCGGAAGCGCGAGCCGCGCAGCAAGGTCGTGTCGCATCGACCGCCGCGTCGCAAGGGCGCCGAGCACATCGACGGCTTTCCCCAGCGTCGCGCCGACATTGCCGGCGGCTCTGCGCCACGATCCCTTCACGCCGCCGTCGCCCCCTCTTTCCCGAGGCCGTCTCAATACAACCGGAGCGCAAACGGCTCACGCGCATTCACTAAAGATCACATGGCGGCGCGCTGCAATCATTCCGCGAACCCGAAGCGCGGATTCTCGCCAAGGGCTTCCCGTGTGGCGCCGCGGCGCGCCACGATCGCCTCGCGCGGCCAGATGGCGGCGACGATCGCCCCCGTCGGCCCGTCGCTGCGGCGGGCCATGCCGCGGTCCGCCGTGGCGCCGCTGTTGGTGAAGACGATCCGCGCGCCCGTGCGCTCCAGCAGGGTCTTGGCGATGAACAGGCCGAGGCCCATGCCCTGATAGCCGCCATCCCCGTCGGCCCGCGCCCGGTTGCGCCCGCGCGTCGTGACATAGGGGTCGCCCAGCAGGTCCAGCACCTCTGGCTTGAAGCCCGGCCCGTCGTCGCCGACCGCCACGCGCAGCGTCGCCTCGCGCTCGCGCACGTCGATCCAGATGGTGGTCTGTGCGAAATCCACGGCGTTCTGCACCAGGTTGCGCAGGCCGTGGATGATTTCCGGGCGGCGCGCGACCATGGGCTGGGCATCGCCCGCCTCGGCCGCCGCCCGGCCGTTGATGCGCACGACGATGGTCTTGCCCCGGCCGCGATGGGGCCGCGCGGCCTCGTCGATCACGGCGCTGATCGGGGCGTGGCGCACATGGCTGTCCTCGCGCCCGCCTTCGGACAGGTCGCGCAGGATTTCGCGGCAGCGATCCGCCTGGGCGCGCAGCAGCGCCAGATCCTCGGCGTGTTCGGGGCGATCCTTCAGGTCGCGCGCCAGTTCCCCCGAGATCAGCTTGATGGTCGCCAGCGGAGTCCCCAGCTCGTGCGCCGCCGCGGCCGCCAGCGCGCCGATGGCCGTCAGCCGCTGCTCGCGCGACAGCGCGATCTGCGCCGCGGCCAGCGCCTCGGCCATGCGCGCCGTCTCGACCCCGATGCGGCGCGTGTAGAGCGCCATGAAGGCGATCCCCAGGGTGATCGCGGCCCACAGCCCCAGCAGATACACGTCGGGCGGCCGGATGGCCGTGCCGTCGGCGAAGGCCAGCGGGCGGTGATAGACCAGCATCGCCGTCGTGAAGGCCATGGCGGCGGAGGCGAGGATCAGCGTCGAGCGCAGCGTCAGCACCGAGGCCGCAATGGTCACCGGCGCCAGAAGCAGCACCGCGAAGGGGTTGGTCAGCCCCCCCGTGAGCGCCAGCAGCAGCGACACCTGCGCGAGGTCGAACAGCAGCGACAGCATGGCGTCGCGCTCGCTCAGCCGCTTGGCGGCCGGGTGCAGGCGCGCGGCCACGATGTTGACGACCACGGGTGCCGCGATCGCCGCCATGCACCAGCCCAGCGGCAGGTCGAGCCCGAAGCCGAACCGAGCCGCGAGCACCGCCATGCCCTGTCCGGCCGCCGCGACCCAGCGCAGATTGATGAGGGTGCGCAGGCGGACCCAGTGTCCGCGCGCCTCGGGGTGCAGCAGGTCGGAGAGCGGCGAGCGCGGCATGGCGGACAGTATCGCCCGCCCGCGGCCCCTGCGCCAGCGCGCTGCGGCACGACGCCGCATTCGGCGCGCGCGCCGCGACGGCCATGTCCCGACCAGCCTACGCCAAGCCCTGCGCCCAACCCTGCGCCCAACCCTGCGCCCAGCCCCTCGCCGAGCCCAATTCAAGGATCCCGCCATGACCCGCCGCGCCATCATCGCCGTCGCAGCCCTGCTCGCGGCCGGGGCGGCGCTGGGCCTCTGGCTGGGCCTCGGCGCGCGGGGCGACCGCTTCGCCGGTTGCCGCGAAGGCGGGGGCGTGGTCGGCGCCGACATCGGCGGACCCTTCGTGCTGGTGAACGCTGCGGGCGAGACGGTCACCGACGCCGACCTCATCGACCGGCCGACGCTGATCTATTTCGGCTACACCTTCTGCCCGGACTTCTGCCCGACCGACGCGGCCGCGATGGCCGCCGCCGCCGACCTGCTCGAGGCGCGCGGCGTGGCGGCGAACCTCGCCTTCGTCTCCATCGACCCCGCGCGCGACACGCCCGCGGTGGTCGGCGCCTTCGCGGCCAACCTGCATCCCCGCATGGTCGGGCTGACCGGCGACCCCGAGGCCGTGGCGCAGGCCGCGCACGCCTACCGCGTCTATTTCGCCCGCGCCGACGAGGATTCCCGGCACTACCTGATGGATCACTCGACCTTCACCTACCTCATGGCGCCCGGGGTCGGGTTCCTCGACTTCTTCCGCCACGCCACGCCCCCCGAGGCCATCGCCGACCGCGTCGCCTGCTACGCCGCGGCGCTCTGACCGCCCGACTTCGCATCTGCGTCACGCCGAGTTTGACACGGCGCACCCTTCGTCTATGACAGCAACAAAATGTCGCGCCGAAGGCGTGGCGGTGCAACAAACGAGACGGGGGACCTCGCAGATGGACGATGGCGCGCGCGACGATCTTGGGCCGGACCGCAGCCTTCTGATTGTCGACGACGACGAACCGTTCCGCCGCCGGCTGGCGCGCGCCATGGAAAAGCGCGGCTTCGACCCCGTGGTCATGGCCGAGAGCGTGGCCGAGGGGCTTGCCGCCCTGCGCCCCGCGCCGCCCGCCTATGCCGTGATCGATCTGCGGCTCGAGGACGGCAACGGGCTCGACGTGGTCGAGGCGCTGCGCGAGGCGCGCCCCGAGGCGCGCGTGGTGGTCCTGACCGGCTATGGCGCCATCGCCACGGCCGTCGCCGCGGTGAAGATCGGCGCGACGGACTACCTGTCCAAGCCCGCCGACGCCGACGATGTCGAGGCCGCGCTGCTGGCCCGCGCCTCGGACAAGCCCGCCCCGCCGGAGAACCCGATGTCGGCGGACCGGGTGCGGTGGGAGCACATCCAGCGCGTGTTCGAACTGTGCGACCGCAATGTCAGCGAGACGGCGCGCCGCCTGAACATGCACCGGCGCACGCTCCAGCGCATCCTCGCCAAGCGCTCGCCGCGCTGACCGGGCGGCGGGGGGGCGGCCGCCGCGCCCCGCCGCCTGCGCGCCGGCCGGCGCGGGGCATCCGCCCGGCCGGGTCGCCGTCCCCGGCTTCACATCAGCCCGAACACGAGGATCTGCGGAGCGAGGATCCGCAGGCACATCACCAGCGGATAGACCGTGGCATAGGACAGCGCCGGGGCCGGCGATGCGCCGAGGCCGTTGGCGAAGGCCAAGGCCGGCGGATCGGTCATCGACCCCGCCAGCAGCCCGCACAGCACGAGATGATTCACGCCCAGCAGGATGCGCGCGGCGAACCCCACGATCAGCAGCGGCGCGAGCGTGATCGCCGCGCCCATCGCCAGCCATTGCAGGCCGTCGCCCACGAGCAGCGTCTCGACGAAACGGTCGCCGGCCCGCAGCCCGACCACCGCGAGAAACAGCACGATCCCGAGATCGCGCAGGGCGTGGTTGGCCGCCGGCGGCATGAACCAGACCAGCGGCCCCAGCCGCCCCAGCCGCGCCAGCAGGATCGCGGCGACCAGCGGCCCGCCGGCCAGCCCCAGCTTCAGCGGCGCGGGCAGGCCCGGCGCGGGGATCGGCACGCTTCCCAGCAGCACGCCCAGGGCGATGCCGATGAACACGGCCGTGAAGTCGACCTCGCGCAGGCCGTCCTGCCCGCCCAGCATGCGGCGCACGGCATCGAGGCCGGCCTTCGGGCCCACGACCGTGACGATGTCGCCGTACTGCAGCGCCAGATCGCCCCGCGCCACCAGCTCGGCGCCGGAACGGTTCACGCGCGACAGCCGCACGCCGTGCGTCTCGTGCAGCGCGAGTTGGGCGAGGCGCTTGCGCAGCACCGCCGGCGCGGTGACCGCCAGGCGCTCCCAGGCCAGCGCGGTGCCCGCGGTCGTGGTCAGCTGCGGCGGGGCCTGGTCGCCGAGGATCAGCCGCATCTCCTCCAGCCGCTCGCGAGGGCCGACGACATGCAGCACGTCCCCGACCTGCATCACCGCGCGGCGGTTCGGCAGCGTCAGCACGCCGTCGCGCAGCAGCCGCGACACCACCAGCGCCCCGTCGACGAGGCCCGGCACGTCCTCGATGGGGCGGCCGCCGAAATTGCCGTTGCGCAGGGCGATGTTCATGCTCGGCAGCGCGGCGCCGGGGGCGTTGCTGGCGGCGTCCCAGTCCCGCGCCTCGGCCGCGAGGTCGATGCGCAGGACGGCGCGGATCGTCATCATCGTCAGCAGGATGCCGAGGACGCCGAACGGATAGGCGACGGCGTAGGCCAGGCCGGGCTCGGCCAGCGCGGCCTCGCCGGCTCCCATGTCCGCCAGCGCCTGCGTCGCGGCGCCCAGCCCCGGCGTGTTGGTCACGGCCCCCGACATCAGGCCGACCAGCGCCGGCGCCTCGATGCCGGCCAGCGCATGGATCGCCAGCGCCGTCAGCACGCCAAGCGCGACGATCGCGGCCGCCAGCGCGTTCAGCAGCAGCCCCGCGCGCCGCAGCGACGCGAAGAAGCCCGGGCCGACCTGGACGCCGATGGCGTAGACGAACAGGATCAGGCCGAACTCGCGCGCGAATTCCAGCACATGCGCGTCGAAGCGCACGCCGGTCGCCCCGGCGGCATGCCCGGCGGCGATGCCCGCGAACAGCACCCCCCCGATCCCGAGGCGGGCGCCGGCGAGGGAGATCCGTCCCAGCGCCAGGCCGGCCGCGCCGGCGGCGGCCAGCACCGCGACGACCGCGGCGACATCGGACAGCGGGAACGGGGCCGCCGAGGCGAGGCCGCTCATGGCGCGGCCCCGGCCACCGGTCCGTGCTCCGTGTCGCCGGGCGGCGAGGCCGGGTGCATCGGGACGACGATCGCCATGGGCGCGGGCCTCGCGTGGTCGGTGCGGGACGCATCCCATGGCATCCCGTGCCCTTACCGTCGGTTGACGGGAACCCCGGCGCGCCCTGCCGCGACGCCGCAGGCCGCCGCGACGGCGGATCGCCGGACGCCGCGATGCAGGAATGGCACGGTCGATCGCCGAAGGCCCCCATGACGGACGGGGCTCGCGCGGCCGGGCGCCGTTCCTCGGGACCGTTCGAGAGGCGGCGGTGGAACCCCGGCTCCGGGTCGCGGCGGCCCGGTCTCGGGCCGTCCACCAGCGGGGATGGTGGGTGCAGCAGGGCTCGAACCTGCGACCCGCTGATTAAGAGT
>DAIPIU010000102.1:0-5539 GCA_036770645.1 Rubrimonas sp.
TCGAGACGGCGCAGCAGCGCCCGCGCCTTCTTCGGCGGCAGCGCGAGGATCAGGCGCGCGGTCTCTCCCGCCGAAAGCTTCGCGAGGCCGGGCAGCGGATCGCCGCCCAGCAGCGCCTTGCCCAGCCGCGCCAGCGCCGCGTCGTCGTCGCCGCGCGCGGCGCGGCGGAGGTCGTCGGTCTTCATCGGCGTCTCCCGCGTCGCTCGCCGCTTCGGTTAGCCCGGTTCCGCGACGCCTGCATGACGGGACGCCCCCCCACGCGCGCCCCGGAGCCGGCGCGCCCCGTCAGCGCGACAGCGCGCGCATGGCCCGGTCCAGCCCGTCGAGCGTCAGGGGGAACATCCGCCCCTCGATCAGCTTCGCGATCATGCCCACGGACTGGGTGTAGCCCCAATGCGCCTGCGGCAGCGGGTTGATCCAGGCGCAGGCCGGCCACTGCGCGACCGCGCGGCCCAGCCAGACGGCCCCGGCCTCCGCGTTCCAGTGCTCGACCGATCCGCCGGGCTGGACGATCTCGTAGGGGCTCATGGCGGCGTCGCCCACGAACACGCAGCGCCAGTCCGGCCCCAGCCGGTGCAGCAGGTCGAGCGTCGGCGTGACCGCCTCGCGGCGCCGGCGGTTCTCGCGCCAGACGCCCTCGTAGAGGCAGTTGTGGAAATAGTAGTGCTCGAAATGCTTGAACTCGGATTTCGCGGCCGAGAACAGCTGTTCGACCACCGCCACATGGTCGTCCATCGAGCCGCCGACATCCAGCAGCAGCAGCACCTTGACCGCGTTGCGCCGCTCGGGCCGGGTGCGCACGTCCAGCCAGCCCTGCCGCGCGGTCGCGGCGATGGTGCCGTCGAGGTCGAGCTCCTGCGCCGCGCCGTCGCGCGCCCATTTCCGCAGCCGGCGCAGCGCGACCTTCAGGCTGCGGGTATCGATCTCGACATCGTCGGCGAAGTCGCGGAACTCGCGCCGGTCCCACACCTTCACAGCGCGGCGGTGGCGCGAGCCGTCCTGCCCGATCCGCACGCCCTCGGGGTTGTAGCCATAGGCGCCGAAGGGCGAGGTGCCGGCGGTGCCGATCCACTTCGAGCCGCCCTGATGGCGGCCCTGCTGCTCCTCGAGGCGCTGCCTCAGCGTCTCCATCAGCCTGTCCCAGCCGCCGAGGCTTTCGACGAGGCGCTTCTCCTCCTCGCTCAGATGCTTCTCGGCCAGCCTGCGCAGCCACTCCTCGGGGATGGCGCGGGGCGCGGCCCCCCCGGCCGCGCCGCCGACCGCCTCGAGACCGCGGAAGGCCTCCGCGAACACGCGGTCGAAGCGGTCGATGTGCCGCTCGTCCTTGACCAGCGCGGCGCGGGCGAGGTGGTAGAACGCCTCGACCTCGCCATCGGCGAGGCCCGCCCGCGTCGCCTCGATCAGGGTGAGGTACTCGCGCAGCGACACCGGCACGCGGGCGGCCCGCAGCGACAGGAAGAACCCGGCGAACATCGCCCCCCCCCTCGCTACAACGGCGACGCGCCGAAGAAACCGGCGACCAGCGCCAGCGCCGCCGTGCCGACCGTCACGGCGAAACCGTGCGCCAGCGCATACTGCGCCCGGTCCGCGGTCGTCCCGCCGCGCCGGGCCGCGCGCGCCCAGCCCAGCGCGGCGCCGGCGGCGAAGGCGATCGCAAGGATCACGGGCGCGCGTACTTGATGAAGGGCGTTTTTGTGCCCACGCGGTCATAAAGGGCGCGCGCCTTGCGATTGCTGTCGGCCGTGGTCCAGTAGGTCGCGGCCGCGCCGGCCGCGTCGGCGGCGGCATAGACCCCCTCGATCAGCGCCCGCCCGGCCCCGGTGCCGCGCGCCGCGCTCTCGACGTAGAGGTCCTGCAGGTAGCAGACATCGGCGACATGCCAGAAATGGCGGTGGAACAGGTAATGCGCGAGGCCGATCACCCTGCCCTCGCGCTCGGCCACGAGGCCGCGCATCGGCTGGGCGGGGTCGTGCACGCGCGCCCAGGCCGCGGCGTAGACATCCTCCGAGACGGTCGTCTCGTAGAAACTGAGATAGCCGGTCCACAGCGCGCGCCAGCGCGCCGCGTCTGCCTCGGCCAATGGCCGGATTGAAACGGTCTCGCCCATGCACCCGACCTACGACCGCGGCGGGCCGCGGTCAACGCATCCGGTGGGGCGTCAGGCGATGAGCGGCGCCCCGCGCAGGTCCACGATCTCGGCGCCCGGGCCCGCGAAGGCCATGACGGCGGCCTCGTCGCCCGCAGCGAGGATGCGCCCGCCCGACAGCGCGAGGGCCGCGAGACGGATCCCGCCGCCGCGGGCGCTGACGGCGCCGCCGCGCAGGATCCTATCGGCCCTGGGATGGGCCGCGCTGGGGGTGATGCGGGTCATGGCGCACTCTCGACGAACACTGATGTTGCGGTGCAGCATGGCCGAATTCCGAATCCGGCGCCAGCTTTTGGCTGCCCGCCGGCCCTACGACCTTTTGGCGCCACAGCGCTGTGGCCTCGGCGCCGCGGTCAGCCGGGCGGGCAGGCGTTCACGGGGGCGGCGCGCACGATGGGAAAACAGGCCTCCCAGGCGGGAGCGCGGGGCGGCCACGGCGTCAGGAAGGCGGGGCTTTCCTCCAGCTGCAGAACGCCTTGCGCCTGCAGGTCCTTCACGCGGCCGTCGAGATACTCCTTCAGGACCGTGATGCGCCCGTCGCGCACGGTGGCGATCCAGACATCGTTCACCGCCTGCCGCGCCCCGCCCTTGGTGGTGCGGAACTGCACCTCGACAGCCACGCGGCCCTCCGCCTCGTCGATGTAGAAGGCATCGGCGGGGAACCAGACGCTGGTGTCCCGCGCCTGCGAGCAGAACAGGTCGAGATCGGCGAGCGCCGCCTCCAGCCCGAGGATCCGGGTGGTCGGGAAGGAGAAGTCGACATCCTCCGCGAAGGCGCGGCGCATGGCGTCGTGGTCGCAATTCGCCCAGGACGCGGCGAAATCGAAGATCAGGTCCTGCATCTGCGCCCGAACCGAGCCTTGCGGCGCGCGCTCTCCGACGAAAGCGACGTTCGGGCGCACCTCGGCGGCCGGCGCGGCGACGGGCCCGAGCGACAGCAGGACGGCGGCGGCGAGACGCATGGGGTCACTCCGTGTCGCGGCCGGGGCTCAGTCGGGCAGATGCCGCGCCTCGCTCGCCAGCATGATCGGGATGCCGTCGCGGATCGGATAGGCGAGGCCGGCATGCGCGCTCACCAGTTCCCCCGCCTCGGCGTCGAAGGACAGCGGCCCGCGGGTGACGGGACAGACCAGCGCCTCGAGCATGCGGCGGTCTATCTCCGGGGCGCGGGCGGCGGGACGGCTGTCGGGCGCCTCCTCCGGCGCATCCGCGGATTCGGGGCCGCTCACTGCACCGGCCCCTGGTCCTCGCCGCGCGAGGCGATGGCGAATTCCATCAGTGCGCAGATGGTCTCGCGCCGCTCGGCCAGCCGCGGCGCCTCGAGCAGGGCCTGCTTCTCCTCGACCGCGAAGGGGCAGAGCATCGACAGCGAGTTGACCAGCATCTCCTCGTCCGCCTCCTCGAGGCTTTCCCAGTCCGAGGACAGCCGCGCCGCCTCGAAATAGCGGCGCAGCAGGTCGAGGAAGGCCTTGCGGTCGAAATCCGGGTCCCGGTCGCCCTGCGCGAGGTCGCGCTCGAAGCCCGCCCAGTCCGCGCGCACCCGGCGATAGGGGGTGAAGCCCTCGACCTCCTGCGCCACGCGGAAGCGGCTGATCCCGGTCAGCGAAATCAGGTATCGCCCATCCTCGGTCTCGCTGAAGCTGGTGACCCGCCCGGCGCAGCCGATCCTGCGCAGGGTCGGCGGCCCCTCGCCGCGGTTCTCGAGCGGCTGGATCATCCCGATCAGCCGGTGGTCGGACTTCATGGTGTCGTCGAGCATCGCGAGGTAGCGCGGCTCGAAGATGTTGAGCGGCAGCCGCGCCCGCGGCAGCATCACCGCCCCGGGCAGGGGAAAGACCGGTATGGTCTCTGGCAGATCCGACGGCGCGAAGCGGCGGGGCAAACGGTGTCTCCGGTCAGGGTTCATGGGCGGCGCCGGGCCGCACGGCCGCGCGTGCCGCGTCGGGAGCGCGCATCCCGTCCACTGGCGTCGCGGCGGCCATGCGGCGACCGCGCCTCAGGCGAAGATCATCGAGGACAGCCGCCGCCGCCCGCTCGCGGCGATCGGGTCCTTCGGGCCGAGACTGTCGAACAGCGTGAACAGCTGGCTGCGCGCGGCCCCGCCGTTCCATTCCCGGTCGCGCCGGAACAGCTCGAGCAGCGTGTCGACCGCACCTTCGTGGTCCCGCGCCGCGATGCGCGCCAGCGCGAGGTCGAACCGCGCCTGATGATCGTCCGGATCCGCCGCGAGCCGCGCCTCGAGCGCGCGCGTCTCGCCGCTCGCGCCGGCCGTCGCCAGCGCGAGGTCGAGCGCCGCCCGCGCGGCGACCACGGCCGGATCGCCCGCCTTCTTCGGGGGGCAGGCATCGAGGACCGCACGCGCGCGATCCGCGTCGCCCACCGCGAGGCAGGCCCGCGCAAGGCCGCCGATGGCGCGCGGCTCGTCCGGCGCCTCTTCCAGAAGCGCCGCGAAAACCTCTGCGGCATCGGCCGCGGCGCCCTGCGCCAGCATCTCCTCCGCAGCGGCCAGCGCCTCGGTCACCGGATCGCCGCCGGGCCCCATGGCGGCGATCCGGTCGACGAAGGCCTTGACCTCCGACGCCGGCAACGCGCCCATGAACCCGTCCACGGGCTGCCCGTTCACGAAGGCGAACACCGCCGGGATCGATTGCACCCGCAGCTGGCCCGCCACCATCTGGTTGCGGTCGACATCGATCTTCACCAGCCGCGCCCGGCCGCCCGTCGCCTTCACCGCCGCCTCGAGCGCCGGCCCGAGCTGCTTGCACGGGCCGCACCAGGGCGCCCAGAAATCGACGATCACCGCAGCTTCGCGGGACGCATCGATCACATCGGCCATGAAGGTCGCGTCCGAGCCATCCTTCACCGCGCCGGTACCGGCGGCCGTGCCGCCCTTGGCGGCGCCCAGCTCGAGCATGCGTCAGTCCCCCCGCGATCGCCGACCCTGCGGCCGCGCGCCACTACTTAGCGCGGCGCTTGGGAATGTCGCAACCGTCGCCATGCGCGGCCGCCGCCGGGCGGCGCGCGAGGCTCTTGCGCGCCGCCCGGGAATCTCTATAACGCCCCGCACTGGTCGCGGGCGTAGCTCAGTGGTAGAGCACAACCTTGCCAAGGTTGGGGTCGTGAGTTCGAATCTCATCGCCCGCTCCAGTGTGCACCAACAGAACCAAGAACTTGAGCCGGGACTGGAAGTGCCCCGCTCCCGACAGGTCCGGGTCTGGGTCCTGAACAGGTCGGGCTCGCCGCCCTCCCGGACCGCCTCCGCCGCCTTTTGAACCGTTCCCGGCGCTCCGGTCCGTCGGATCCCGCACTGCCACGGCGCGGGTCTCCGGTTCGGCATGGTCGCCTTCAACGTCCTCGGCAGGCGGGATGCCGCCGTTCGGCCCGAGCGGACGG
>DAIPIU010000044.1:0-23200 GCA_036770645.1 Rubrimonas sp.
GGCACATGTGCGTGACCGGCTGGGGCGAGCGCCAGTTCGACGAGATGGCCGAGGTGGTGAAGCGCGGGGTCAACACCTTCAAGCACTTCATGGCCTACAAGGGCGCGCTGATGATCGACGACGACGAGATGTTCGCGTCCTTCAGCCGCTGCGCCGCGCTGGGGGCCATGCCGCTGGTCCATGCCGAGAACGGCGACGTGGTGGCCGCGCTGCAGCAGCGGCTGCTGGCCGAGGGCAACACCGGCCCCGAGGCGCACGCCTTCTCCCGCCCGCCCGAGGTCGAGGGCGAGGCCGCCAACCGCGCCATCATGATCGCCGACGCCGCCGGCTGCCCGCTGTACATCGTGCACGTCTCCTGCGAGCAGGCGCACGAGGCCATCCGCCGCGCGCGCCAGAAGGGCATGCGCGTCCACGGCGAGCCGCTGATCCAGCACTTGACGCTGGACGAGGGCGAATACCGCCACCCCGACTGGGACCACGCCGCGCGGCGGGTGATGTCGCCGCCCTTCCGGTCGAAGGACCATCAGGCAAGCCTCTGGGCCGGGCTTCAGGCGGGCAGCCTGCAGGTGGTCGGCACCGACCATTGCGCCTTCACCACCGCGCAGAAGCGCGCGGGCATCGGGGATTTCACGAAGATCCCCAACGGCACCGGGGGCCTCGAGGACCGGCTGTCGGTGCTGTGGACCCATGGCGTCGAGACCGGGCGGCTGACGCCCGAGGAGTTCGTGGCCGTGACCTCGACCAACGTCGCGCGCATCCTGAACATGTATCCGAAGAAGGGCGCGATCCTGCCCGGGGCCGACGCCGACATTTGCGTGTGGGACCCGAAGGCCGGCAAGACCATCAGCGCGGCGACCCAGAAATCGGCCATCGACTACAACGTGTTCGAGGGCGTGGCGGTGACGGCCACGGCGCGGCACACGCTGAGCCGCGGCGCGCTGGTCTGGTCGGTCGGGGCCAATGCCGCCCCGGCGCCGGGGCGCGGGCGCTTCGTCGAGCGCGCCCCCTTCGCGCCGGTGCAGAAGGCGCTGACGACCTGGAAGGCGCTGACCGCGCCGCGCCGCGTGGTGCGCGACGCCGCCAACATGCCCGCAGGGGTCTGAGGCGGGGGCGGGCGGGCCCCTCGCCGGCCCGCCGCAACCCCCCGTTAGGACATGGCGCGCCAGATGCGGGGGTTTCCCGCGCCGCGGAGCCGCACGCCATGAGCCTGAGAGCCCGCTTCACCGCCCTGCTGATCCTCGGGGCCGCCGCCGTCGCCGCGCTGATCGTCGTGGCCGAGACCGTGCGCAGCGTGCGCGCCGCCGAGGCCGAGGTCGCGATGCGGCTGGAAAGCGCGCTGCGCGGGGCGGCGGCGCTGCTGGAGGCCGGCGCGCCCGGGGTCGAGGCCGCCTTCGCCCCCGACGGCGCCATCGAGGCCGTGCGCTGGTCCGCCCCGCCCGCCTTCGCCGACCATGCCGTGGTGGACCGGGTGCAGGGCGTGTCGGGGGCGGTGGCGACCGTGTTCGTGCTGGACGGGGACGGCGAGTTCCGCCGCATGACGACCAATGTGCTGAAGCCCGACGGGTCGCGCGCCGTGGGCACCGTGCTGGGCGTCGGCGGGCCGGTGCACCCGGTCATGACCGCGGGGGGCGTGTTCCGCGGGCCCGTGCCGATCCTCGGCCAGCCCCACCGCACCATCTATCAGCCGATCCACGGGCCCGGCGGCGTCGAGGGCATCCTGTTCGTCGGCGTGCCCGAGGCCGATGTCGCGGCGCTGCGCGTCGAGGTGGTGCTGTGGGTCGCGGGCGTTGCGCTGCTGGCCATCGCGCTGGCCGCGCCGGTCGCCTGGGCTGTCGCGGGGCGCGCCACCGCCGGGCTGTCGCGGTTCGAGCGCGACATCGCCGCGCTGGCGGCGGGCGATCTGGCGGTCGAGGTGGCGGGGCGCGAGCGGCCCGACGAGGTGGGGGTGCTCGCGCGCGCGCTCGACACGCTGCGCGGCGGGCTGGCCGCGGCCGAGGAGGCGCGCATCGCCGCCGAGGGCCTGCGCCGCGACATGCTGGAGGAACTGGAGCGCAGCGTGGGCGGGGTGGTGGACGCGGCCTCGGCCGGGGATTTCTCGCGCCGCATCGAGGCGCGATTCGCCGAGCCCGCCATCGCGCGGCTGGCCGAGGGCGTGAACCGCATCTGCGAGACCAACGCGGCCTTCCTGTCCGCGGTCGAGGCCACGGTCGGGCCCATGGCGCAGGGCGACCTGACGCACCGGGTCGCGGTCCGCGGCGAGGGGGCCTTCGCGCGGGTGGCCGACGCGCTGAACGCCGCGCTGGACCAGCTCACGCGGCTGGTGGGCGACGTGCAGGGGGCGGCCGCGGCCGGGCAGAGCGCGATCGCGGGCCTCGACGGCGGCGTGGCGGGGCTGGTGCAGCGCGCCGAGAGCCAGGCCGCCGCGCTGGAGCAGACGGCGGCGGCGATGACCGAGATGGCCGAGGCGGTGTCGTCCAATGCCGGGTCGCTGCAGCAGGCCGAGACGCTGGCGCGCGAGGTCACCCGCCAGACCGGCGACGGCGCGGCGGCGGCCGAGGCGGCGGTGGGCGCGGTCGGGGCCATCAAGCGCAGCGCCGACCGCATCGGCGAGATCGTGGCGCTGATCGAGGGCATCGCCTTCCAGACCAACCTGCTGGCGCTCAACGCCAGCGTCGAGGCGGCGCGGGCGGGCGACGCCGGCCGGGGCTTCGCCGTGGTGGCGACCGAGGTGCGCCAGCTCGCACAGCGGTCCGCCGACGCCGCGCGCGACATCGGGGGGCTGGTGTCCGACAGCGCGGCCAGCGTCGCCGAGGGCCTGCGGCGGGTCGATGTCGCCGGCCGGGCGCTGACCGACATCCGCGCGGCCATGGAGCGGCTCGACGGCATGATCGTCGATCTGTCGACCGCCGGGCGCGAGCAGGCCGCGGGGGTGGGCGGGATCAGTGGCGCGGTGGCCCAGATGGACCGCAACACGCAGGAATCGGCCGCGCTGACGGAGCGCTTCGCGCGCGACGTCGCGGCGCTGAGGGCGGAGATGGCGGCGCTGTCGGCGCGCGCCGCGGTGTTCGCGACCCGCAAGGGGCCGCAGCGCGCCGCCCCCCCGCGCGCGGCCTGAGGCCCGCGCAGGCCGAGGCCGCCCTCAGGCCTCGGCCACCGCCAGCGCCGCGAGCGCCTCCGTCGCGTCCTCGGCCACGGTGACGAAGCCGCGCAGCGTCTCGCCGGCGAAGCCGCGGGCGATGACATGGTCGATCAGGCTCAGCAGCGGGTCCCAGAACCCGTCGACGTTCACGAGGATCAGCGGCTTGGCGTGCAGGCCGAGCTGCCGCCAGGTCAGAACCTCGAACAGTTCGTCCAGCGTGCCCGCCCCGCCCGGCAGGGCGACCACCGCATCGGCGTTGGCGAACATGATCTTCTTGCGTTCGTGCATGGTGTCGACGACCACGAAGGCCGTGCAGTCGCGCAGGCCCACCTCGAGGTCGAGGATGTGGCGCGGGATCACCCCGATGGTCTTGCCGCCCGCGCCCAGCGCCGCCCGCGCCACCTCGCCCATCAGTCCCACGTCGCCCGCGCCGTAGACGAGGCGCAGGCCCCGCTCGGCGATGCCGCGGCCCAGCGCCCGGGCCTCGTGCGTGAAACGCAGGTCGTCGCCGTGGCGCGATCCGCAATAGACGCAGACGCTCTCGATCGGGTGGGGCGCGCTGTGGCGGGACATGGGCAGGCTCGCGGCGGGAGGGACACAACGCGATCTTAACTGCCGCAGCCGCCGCGTTTGCCGGATTTGCGCCGAGAGGATAATCTGTCACACGGGCGGACATGAACAGGGGATTCCGGATCATGGCGCGGGGCGCCTGGGCGATCGCGGTGGTGGCGGCCGCCGGTGCCGGTCTGGCCGCCGTGATGACGTTCGCGCCCGCGCCCGCGCCCGAGCCCGAGCGCGCCCCGCCTGCGGTCGTGGCCCCGCCCCCGTCGGTCGCCGACGGCGAGGGCGGCAGCGCGCCCGACATCCGCCCGCCCGCCTTCGACCTTGTCCGGATCGAGCCCGACGGCCGCGCCATGATCGCCGGGGCCGCCGAACCCGGCGCCACCGTCGAGATCCTGCTGGACGGCGTCGTGCTCGCGACCGCCCTGGCCGATGGCGGCGGCGCCTTCGTCGCCGATGTCGCGATCGCGGCGGGCGAGGGGCTGCTGCGCCTCGACCTGCGCGCGCGGGGCGGCGACGGTCCGTCGCTGTCATCGCTCGACCCGGTGTTCGTGAATGCGCCGGCCCTGGGCGGGCCGGACCAGAGCGCGTCGCCCCCGGGCGCGTCTGCGGCGAGCGACCCCGGCGAACCGCCCGCGGCCGAGCCCGAGGCGCCGATGGTGGTGGCGGCGCGCGACGACGGGGCCGACCTGCTGCAGGCGCCGCGCCGCGCGGCTGGCGCGCCGGTCACGCTCGACCTCGTCTCCTATGGCGCGGATGGAGAGGTCGAGCTGCGCGGCCGCGCCGCGCCCGGGAGACTGGTGCGCGTCTATGCCGGCGGCCGCCTGCTGGCCGAGGCGCCGGTCGCCCCCGACGGACGCTGGGCGGCGCGCGGCGGGATCGACCTGACGCCCGGCGCGCATGTCCTGCGCATCGACGAGCTCGACGGCGGGCGCGTGACCAGCCGGATCGAGACGCCCTTCCGCCGCGAGGCGCCCGAGTTGCTGGCGCTGAACCCCGGCGAGGTGGTGGTGCAGCCCGGCGACAGCCTGTGGCGCATCGCGCAGGATCGCTACGGCTCGGGCCGGCGCTACATGGTGATCTATGCGGCGAATGCCGAGCGGATCCGCGACCCCGACCTGATCTATCCGGGGCAGGTGTTCGCGACGCCCGCCGCAGCGCCCTGATCCGATCCCCCCTCGGCCCGTCGAACGGAGCCCGGAGCCAACCGATGACCGATGCCGCCGTCGACCGCGCGGGCGAGCTTGCCGTGATACGCCGCGTCGGCCCCTATCTGTGGCCGGCGGACGAACCCGCCGCGCGCCGGCGCGTGCTGCTGGCGCTGGCCTTCCTGATCGCGGCCAAGATCGCCACGGTCGGCACGCCCTTCTTCTTCAAGTACGCCGTCGACGGCCTGACGGCCGCGCAGGGCCAGACCGCGGGCCTGCTGGCCGCGCCCGTCGCGCTGACGCTGGCCTACGGGATCGCCCGCTTCGCCGCGGTGGGCTTCAACCAGCTGCGCGACGGGGTGTTCGCCCGCGTCGGCCAGCGCGCCCTGCGCCGCATCGCGCTGGAGACCTTCCGGCACATCCACGCCCTGTCGCTGCGCTATCACCTTGAGCGCAAGACCGGGGGGCTGAGCCGCGTCATCGAGCGCGGCGTGAAGGGCGTCGAGTTCCTGCTGCGCTTCATGCTGTTCTCGGTGGGGCCGCTGATCCTGGAGCTGGCGCTGGTGGCGGGGATCTTCCTCTGGGCCTTCGACGCGCGGTTCTTCGCGGTCGTGGTCGTCACGATCGTCCTTTATGTCTGGTTCAGCATCCGCGTCACCGAATGGCGCCTCGCCATCCGCGCCCGCATGAACCGCGAGGACACCGACGCCAACCAGAAGGCGGTCGACAGCCTGCTGAACTTCGAGACGGTGAAGTATTTCGGCGCGGAGCGGCGCGAGGCCGCCCGCTACGACCGCGCCATGGCGGGCTACGAGGGCGCGGCGGTCCAGACCGCGACCTCGCTGGCCTGGCTGAACGCCGGGCAGTCCTTCATCATCACCGCCGGATTGGTCGCGGTCATGGCCATGGCCGCGGCGGGCGTCATGGCCGGGCGGCTGACGGTCGGCGATTTCGTGATGGTCAACGCCTTCATGATCCAGGTGACCATCCCGCTGAACTTCATCGGCATGGTGTATCGCGAGATCCGCCAGGCGCTGGTGGACATGCGCGAGATGTTCGTGCTGCTGGACCAGCCGGCCGAGGTGACCGACCGGCCCGGCGCCCTGCCGCTGTCGGTCGCGGGCGGCGCGGTGCGCTTCGAGGACGTGCGCTTCGCCTACGACCCGGAGCGGCAGATCCTGAAGGGCGTCAGCCTGTCCGTGCCCCCGGGCCGGTCGCTGGCCGTGGTGGGATCCTCCGGCGCGGGCAAATCCACCATCGCCCGGCTGATGTTCCGCTTCTACGACGTGACCGGCGGCGCGATCCTGATCGACGGGCAGGACATCCGCGCGGTCACGCAGGAATCGCTGCGCGCGGCCATCGGCGTCGTGCCGCAGGACACCGTCCTGTTCAACGACAGCATCGCCTACAACATCGCCTACGGGGCCGAGGGCGCGACCGAGGCGCAGGTGGTGGCAGCCGCCAAGGCCGCGCGCATCCATGATTTCGTGATGGGCCTGCCGCAGGGCTATGCCACGCAGGTGGGCGAGCGGGGGCTGAAGCTGTCGGGCGGCGAGAAGCAGCGCGTGGCCATCGCGCGCACCATGCTGAAGAATCCGCCGATCCTGATCCTCGACGAGGCGACCTCGGCGCTGGACAGCGAGACCGAGCGCGCGATCCAGGACAGCCTGCGCGAACTGGGCCGCGACCGGACCGTGATCATGATCGCGCACCGCCTGTCCACCGTGGTCGACGCCGACGAGATCGCGGTTCTGGAGGCCGGCGCCGTGGTGGAGCGGGGCCGCCACGCCGAGCTGCTGGCGCGCGGCGGCCGCTACGCCGCGCTGTGGCGCATGCAGGAATCCGAAGCGGCGCAGGAGGCCGCGCCGGCGCTGTGAACCGCGCGGGCGCGCGCGCCCCGCGCGCTTGCCGGCCCGGCCCCCTTGCGCTACCCCGCCCGGAAACCGCTTCACCCAGAGCCCGGGCGCGCCATGAACCCCTTCGCCGAGATCCGCGACCTCGTCACCGCCGCGCTGGGCGCGATGGCGCGCGACGGCGCGCTGCCGGCCGGGCTGGACCTCGGTGGGGTCGCGGTCGAGCCGCCGCGCGACGCCGCCCACGGCGACATGGCCACCAACGCCGCCATGGCGCTGGCAAAGCCCGCCGGCCTCGCCCCGCGCGCCATCGCCGAGGCGCTGGCCCCGCGCCTCGCGGCAGACCCGCGGGTGGAGGCGGCCGAGATCGCCGGCCCGGGCTTCATCAACCTGCGCCTGTCGCCGGACCTGTGGCGCGCCGCGCTGCGCGCCGCCCTGGGCGCGGGCGGCGATTTCGGCCGCGGCGATGCGGGGCGCGGGCGGCGCGTGAACATCGAGTTCGTCTCGGCCAACCCGACCGGGCCGCTGCATGTCGGCCACACGCGCGGCGCGGTGTTCGGCGACGCGCTGGCGGCGCTGATGGGTTTCGCCGGCTGGGAGGTGACGCGGGAATACTACATCAACGACGGGGGCGCGCAGGTCGACGTGCTGGCGCGGTCGGCCTATGAGCGCTACCGCGAGGCGCATGGCCTCGAGCCCCGCATCGGCGCGGGCCTCTATCCCGGCGACTATCTGGTGCCCGTGGGCGCGGCGCTGAAGGAACGATTCGGCGACGCCCTGCTGGACCGGCCCGAGGAGGAATGGCTGGGGCCCGTCCGCGACCTCGCCACCGACATGATGATGGCGATGATCCGCGCCGACCTCGCGCTGCTCGGCGTAGCGATGGACCGCTTCTATTCGGAGAAGTCGCTCTACGGCACCGGGCGCATCGAGGCGGCGCTGGCGGCGCTCGAGGCGCGGGGCCTGATCCATGTCGGCGTGCTGGAGCCGCCCAAGGGCAAGACGCCCGAGGACTGGGAGCCGCGGCCGCAGACCCTGTTCCGCTCCTCCGCCTTCGGAGACGACACCGACCGGCCGCTGAAGAAGTCGGACGGGTCCTGGACCTATTTCGCGCCCGACATCGCCTATCACTACGACAAGGTCTCGCGCGGCTACGACCTGCTGGTCGACGTGTTCGGGGCCGACCATGGCGGCTATGTCAAGCGCATGAAGGCGGCGGTGGCCGCGCTGTCGGACGGGCGGGTGCCGCTCGAGGTCCGGCTGTGCCAGCTGGTGAAGCTGACCAAGGGCGGGCAGCCCTTCAAGATGAGCAAGCGCGCGGGGTCCTTCGTGACCCTGCGCGACGTGATCGAGGAGGTGGGGCCGGACGTGACCCGCTTCATGATGCTGACCCGGCGCAACGACGCCGCCCTCGACTTCGACCTCGAGAAGGCGCTGGAGCAGTCGAAGGACAACCCGGTCTTCTACGTCCAGTACGCCCATGCCCGCATCTGCTCGATGCTGCGTCTGGGGGCGGGGGCGGGGCTGGCCGTGGACGACGCCGCGCTGGCGGGGGCGGACCTCGCGCTGCTGGACCACCCGGCGCAGCTGGCGCTGGCGCGCAAGGTCGGGGAATGGCCGCGGCAGGTCGAGCAGGCGGCGGCGGCGGCCGAGCCGCACCGCATCGCCTTCTACCTGGGCGATCTCGCCGCCGCCTTCCACGCCCTCTACAACCTCGGCCGCGACGAACCCGCCCTGCGGGTGGTGCAGGAGGGCGACGCCGCGGGCTCTCTCGCGCGTCTGGCGCTGGCGCGCGCCGTGGCTGTTGTCATCGGGGCCGGACTTGGTATCCTTGGCGTGACCCCGCGCGAGGAGATGTAGCGCGTCGGCGCCGCCCTCGGGGTCTCGAGCAGCATCGGTCGCGGACCTCGGGCGCCAGACCCGGGCCGGGCCACAGGCACGGGCGGCCCCGGACATGCGGGACGAGTCGCATCTGGACTATCCGGACGTCGATGCGCCGCCGCGGCGCAGCCGATGGGCTGTGGCCCTTGGCGGGGTGGCGGCGCTGGCGCTGCTGGCGGGCGCGGTCGTCTGGACCTATCGCCTCGGCGTGCGCGACCCGCAGGACGTGCCGGTGATCCGCGCCGCCACGGGCGGCCACAAGGCGCGCCCCGAGGACCCCGGCGGCGCGACCTTCGCCCATCAGGGCATGGGCATCTATGCCGCGATGCGCGGCGAGACCCCGGGCGCGGGCCCCGGGGCGGCGGGCATGGCCTTCGCGCCGCCGCCCGAGCCGCTCGCCCCGGAGGACGAGCCCGCCGCGGCGCTCGCCGGGCAGGACATGGCGCCGCCGGTCGCGCCGATCCCCGAGGGGCCGAGCGAGATCGACCTGCTGGTGGCGGCCGTGCAGGCCGGGCTGGGCGTTTCCGCGGATGCGCCCGAGGCCCCGCCGCCGGCGCCCCCTGCGGTGGGGGAGGCGTTGCCCGAGGCCCCGGTCAGCGTGCGCGCCGCCCCGCCGCGGCCCGCACCGCCCGCCCCCACCGGAACACCCGCCGGGACGGCCCGCGCGACGGCCGCCGCGCCATCCCCGGCGGGCGCGCCGCAGGCCGTCGCGGCCGTCCAGCTCGGGGCCTACCTCTCCGAGGATGCCGCGCGCACGATGTGGGGCGAGATCCGCCGCCGCACCGGCGATCTGCTGGGCGGGCGCGAGCCGGCCTTCGCGGCCATCCCGCGCGGCGACCGCATGCTGGTCGGCCTGCGGACGGTGGGCTTCGCCGATGCGGAGGAGGCGCGCGCCCTGTGCGCCGCGCTCAAGGCCCGGGGGGAGGAGTGCTTTGTCACCCTTCCCTGACCCCGCCCCCGATCCGCATCCGGGCCCGCGCGCCGCGATCTTCGGCCTGTCCGGCCCGGTGCCGACCGCCGCCGAGCGCGCCTTCTTCGCCGAGGCCGACCCCTGGGGCTTCATCCTGTTCGCGCGCAACATCGAGACCCCGGCGCAGGTCGCCGCCCTGACGGCGGAGCTGCGCGCGACGGTCGGTCGCGACGCGCCGGTGCTGATCGACCAGGAGGGCGGGCGGGTCCAGCGCCTGCGCCCGCCGCACTGGCGCGCCTGGCCCGACCCGCGCCCGCTGTGCGAGGCGCTGTCCGAGGCCGACGCCGACGCGATGCTGCGCCTGCGCTACCGCCTGATCGCGCATGAGCTGCGCGCGGTCGGGATCGACGCGAACTGCGCGCCGCTGCTCGACCTGCCCGCCGCCGGCGCGCACCCGATCATCGGCGACCGCGCCTATGGCACGGATCCCGCCCGCGTCGCGCGGCTGGGGGGCGCGGTGCGCGCGGGGATGGCGGCGGGCGGCGTGGCGGCCGTGGCCAAGCACGTCCCCGGCCATGGCCGCGCCGATGTCGACAGCCACCACGCCCTGCCGCGCGTCGCCGCCCCGCGCGCCCTGCTCAACGCCACCGATTTCGCGCCGTTCCGCGCCCATGCCGACGCGCCGATGGCGATGACCGCGCATGTGGTGTTCGAGGCTGTGGACCTGGACGCCTGCGCCACCTTCTCGCCCGCGGTGATCCGCCTGATCCGCGACGACCTGCGCATGACGGGCCTGCTGATGAGCGACGACCTCGGGATGGGCGCGCTCGACGGCCCCGTGGGCGCGCGCGCGGCGAGGGCGCTGGCGGCGGGCTGCGACATCGCCCTGCACTGCGACGGCGCGATGGCGGACATGGAGGCCGTGGCGGCATCGGCGCCGCGCCTGTCCGGCCCGGCGCTGGCCCGCGCGCGCGCCGCGGAGGCCGCCCGCGGCGCGCCGCAGCCCTTCGACCCGGAAGCGGCCGAGGCAGCGCTGGCCCGCATCGGCGGCGTGCATGCCTGAGGATTTCGCCCCCGGGCCCAATGCCGGCACCTCCGAGGCGCTGCTCGTCGATGTCGGGGGGTTCGAGGGGCCGCTCGACCTGCTGCTGACGCTCGCCCAGTCGCAGAAGGTAGACCTGCGCCGCATCTCGATCCTGGCGCTGGCCGAGCAGTATCTCGCCTTCGTCGCCGAGGCCCGGCGCCTGCGCATCGAGCTGGCGGCCGATTACCTGGTGATGGCGGCCTGGCTCGCGTTCCTGAAGTCGCGCCTGCTGCTGCCCGCGCCGAAGGGGGCGGAGGGGCCTGACGCCGAGACGCTGGCGGCGCGGCTGGCCGAGCGGCTCGCGCACCTGGAGGCGGTGCGCCGCGCCGCCGCCCTGCTGATGGCGCGCGACCGGCTGGGGATCGAGGTGTTCGCGCGCGGCGCGCCCGAGGCCCCGCCGCCGGCCGCGCCCGGGGGATGGACCGCGACGCTGGCCGACCTGCTGCGCGCCTATGCGGCCATCCGCGCCCGCGGGGCCTATGCGCCGCTGCATCTGGAGCGCCCGCCGATCCTGACGCTGGACGAGGCCTTCGCCCGGCTGTCTGCGGCGCTGGGCTGCGCGCCCGACTGGACCGACCTGGCGGCGTTCCTGCCCGAGGACTGGCGCGACAGCCCCGCGCGGCGGCGCAGCGCGGCGGCCTCGACCTTCGTCGCCGCGCTGGAGCTTGCCCGGCGCGGCGCGGTCGAGCTGTCGCAGGCGGCGCCCTTCGCGCCCCTGCGCCTGCGCGCCCGGCAGCCGGGGTGAGCGGGGCGGAGGAGGGCCGGGCCGACCTCGGCGCGCTGTTCGGCGCGCCCTCGGATGTCGAGCAGGAACGCATGGTAGAGGCGCTGCTGTTCGCCGCCGCGGCGCCCCTGACCGTCGCGGAGCTTTCCCGCCGCATGCCCGAGGGGGCCGACCCGGCCGCCGCGCTGGCGCGGCTCGGCGCGCGCCATGCGGGCCGCGGGGTCGAGCTGCGCCGCATCGGCGACGCCTACGCCTTCCGCACCGCCCCGGACCTCGGCTTCCTGATGCGGGCCGAGGCCGCCGAGCCGCGCCGGCTGTCGCGCGCCGCGGTCGAGACGCTGGCCATCATCGCCTACCATCAGCCGGTCACCCGCGCCGAGATCGAGGAGATCCGCGGCGTCGCCGTTTCGAAGGGCACGCTCGACCTGCTGATCGAGCTGCAATGGATCCGCTTCGGCCGCCGCCGCCAGTCGCCCGGCCGCCCGGCGACCTTCGTGACGACCCGCGCCTTCCTCGACCATTTCGGGCTGGAATCGCCGCTGGACCTGCCGGGGCTGCGCGAGCTGCGCGCCGCGGGCCTGTCCGGCCCCGGGGACGAGGCCGGGCTGCCGCTGGGCGGGGACGACCCCGACGAGGCCTGACGCCGCCGCCGATCAGGCGGCGCGGCGCGCCGCGCGCGCCGGCCCGTCGCCGGTGGACATGCGGCCCGCCATCGCCTCGAGCCGCGCCGTCTCGTCCATCAGGGCGCGCACCACCGCCTCGGACTGGTCGGCGATGCGCGCGTTCTCCTGCGTCGCCTGATCGAGCGTCGCGACCGCCTGCGTCACCTCGCGCACGCCGAGCGCCTGCTCGCGGCTGGCGGCGGAGATGTTGGCGATCATCGCCTCCAGCGCCCCGATCTGCTCGACCACCGCCGTCAGGCGCTCGCGCGCGCCGCCGACCTTGGCCACGCCCGCGCGCACCGCGCTGCGGCTTTCGGTGGTCAGCTCCGCGATCCGGCTGGCGGCGGAAGATGCGTTCTGGGCCAGCGTGCGCACCTCCGCGGCGACGACCGCGAAGCCGCGCCCCGCGTCGCCCGCCCGGGCCGCCTCGACCGCGGCGTTCAGCGCAAGGAGGTTGGTCTGCATGGCGATCGATTCGATCAGCCCGGTGATGTCGGCGATCTTGCCGGCGCTGCCCGCGATGGTCTCCATCTGGGCCACCAGGTCGTCGATGTCGCTCTGCGAGGCGCGCGAGCCCTCGCCGACCGCCAGCGCGCGCTGCTTGGCGTCGTCGGCGATCTGGGCGTTCGAGGCCACGGTGGTGGACATCTGCTCCATGGTGGCCGAGGTCTGCTCGAGCGAGGCCGCCTGGCTCGAGGCCCGGTCCGCGACCCCGTGGGTGCTTGCGGCGATCTCCTGCGCCGTGCGCCGCAGCGCGCCCACGGCGTCGGCCACGCCGCCCAGAAGCTCCTCCAGCATCGCGGCGGTGGCGTTCACGTCCTGCTCGAGCGCGGCGAAGGCCCCCTTGTGGCCGGTGGCCATGCGCCGCGACAGGTCGCCCCGCGCCAGCGCCGACAGCACGCCGCGCACCTCCTCGACGCTGTCCTGCACCGAGGCCGCGAGCCGGTTCACGCCTTCGCCCAGCGCGTCGAGTTCGGCCTCGCCGAAATCGCAGCGCACCCGCGCCGCGAGATCCCCCCCCGCCGCCGCCTCGACCACGTCGCCGATCGAGGCGCGCAGCCGCGACAGCATCGCCGCCCGCGCCGCCGCGGCCTCGGCCTGCGCCGCCTCCTGCGCCGCGCGCAGCCGCGCCACCTCGGCCGCGTTGTCGCGGAACACCGCCAGCGCGCGGGCCATGGCGCCGATCTCGTCGCGCCGGCCCTCGCCCGCGATGGGGCTGTCGAGATCGCCCGCCGCCACGCCCGCCATGCGCCGGCCCAGCGCCGAAAGCTGGCCGCCGATGCCGCGCGCGAACAGCCAGCCCAGAAGCATCGCCGCCGCCAGCGCCCCGGCGGCCGCCAGCGCCGCGTCCCGGCGCGTCTGCGCGGCGGTGGCCTCGAAGGCCGCGAGCGAGACCATCAGATGCGCGGCGCCCGCGACCTCGCCGGCGTAGTCGAGGATCGGCCGCGCGAGGCCCGCATGGGGCACGCCGGCCACGACGGTCTCGGTCGCGACGGTCTCGCCCGCGCGCAGCTTCGCCAGCGCGGCGGCGTCGAGGAGCGGCGCCCCGTCGAAGGTCGCCGCGGCGCGCGACTGCGCCGCGTCGGCCGCCGCGTAGGTCGCGACGTCGGCGCTGGGGAAGAAGTAGAACTCGGCCTCCGCCGCCGCGCCCGCCACCACGCGCTCGAAGAAGCCGCCGTCGAAGGCCATGCCGTATTCGAGGCTGCCGACATGCGCGCCCGCATGGCTGACCGGGTGCACGGCCCGCACGCCGAGGCCGCCCCGCCCGCGCTCGAGCCCCGCCACCAGCGCCTGCCGCGCGTTGGCCGCGACCACCGTGGCGCGGAAGCCCGACAGGTCGTCGCCGAAGCTTTCGGGCTTGTGCGAGCGGAAGAAGGCGGTGGCGTCGGGCAGGTGGAACTGCACCTGCGCGACGCCGTGGCGCTGTTTCAGGGCCTCGAAGCCGGGCGCGAACTCGGCCGCGAGCCGCGCGCGGTCGCCCCCGGCCATCGCCTCTCCGACGAAGGGTTGCAGGGCCGTGGCGGCGGCGAGGCTCGACGCCTCGTCCACCGCCGCCGCGAGCGCCGCGTCGAAGCGCAGCGACAGGGCCGAGACGGCCTGGTCGGCCGCCTGCCGGGCAAGCCTCTCGGCCCCCATCGTCATGGGGATGCCGATCGCCAGCCCCGCCACCACGGCGACGGCGGCGATGGCGGCGAGGATGCGCGCGCGCAGGGACATTCCGGCCTCCGGTTCAAGTCGCCTTGCACAACCGCTAGATCGCGAGGGTTGCCCAAGCGCGAACCGCGACGGGATTTCTACGCGTCCGCGATGTGATTGCGGACCGCCGGCCGGCCGGAACGCGCGGCGGCGGCGCCCAGGGCGCCCCGCGCGGCCGCGGGACGGTCAGGCCGCGGCGGCGATGGCCAGCAGGTCCGCCGCCCTGAGGCTGGCCCCGCCGACCAGCGCGCCGTCGACATGGGCCACGGCGAAGATCTCGGCGGCGTTGCCGGGCTTGACCGAGCCGCCGTAGAGGATGCGCATGCCCGTCCCCTCGACCACGCCCAGCAGTTCCCGCAGCCGTTCGCGGATGAAGCCGTGCACCTCGGCGATCTGCTCCACGGTGGGCGTGCGGCCCGTGCCGATGGCCCAGACCGGCTCATAGGCGATGACGGTCGTGGCGGCGGTGGCCGAGGGCGGCACCGAGGCGTCGAGGCTGGCGCCGATGACCGCCAGCGTGTCGCCCGCGTCGCGCTCCGCCTCGGTCTCGCCGACGCAGATGATCGCGGTCAGTCCCGCGCGCCAGGCGGCTTCGGCCTTGGCGGCGACCATGGCGTCGGTCTCGGCATGGTCGGCCCGGCGTTCGGAATGGCCGACGATCACGGCTGCGGCCCCCGCGTCGCGAAGCATCTCGGCGGCGATGTCGCCGGTATGCGCGCCCGCTGCCTTCGCATGGCAGTCCTGCCCGCCGATGGCGACGCGGCCCCCCGCGGCGCGGGTGGCGAAGGTGGCGATCAGCGTGGCGGGAGGGCAGATCAGCAGGTCGCAGGGCGCCGCGGCCGAGCCTTCGATGGCCGCGTCGAGCTCGGCGACCGAGTCGCGCAGCCCGTTCATCTTCCAGTTCCCGGCGACGAGTTTGCGGCGGCCCATGCTGACTTCCCCCGGAGGCGCGCGCCGCTCGGCCGGCGCGCCCCAAGGGTTAGCGCGGCAAGCGCCGCTCGCGCCAGAGCCGAGGCGAGGGCGCGGCTTGGGGGCCGTGCGGCCGCATGTCCCGGCCGACCGCGCGCAACGGCAGGCCCGGCGGCGCGCGCCGGGAAGGCGCGGTCAGGGCTGCGCGAACTTGATCGATTCGCCGCAGCCGCAGGCCTCGACGACGTTGGGATTGTCGAACACGAAGCCGCTTTCGAGCACCGAACTCTTGTAGTCGATGCGCGAGCCGAACAGGAACATCTGCGCCATCGGCGCGATCAGCACCCGCGCGCCGTCCTGTTCCACGACCACGTCATGCGGCGCGACTTCGGTCGCGTGCTCCATGGTGTATTCCATGCCGGCGCAGCCGCCCTTCTTGACGCCGATCTTCAGCCCCTGCACCTCGCCGCCGTCCATCAGGGCGCAGATGCGCCGGACGGCGGCGTCGGTCAGCGTGACGGGGGGCTTGCCGGGTATGCCGAACATCGTCTCACCTCATCCACCATTGTCGCGTCTGCGGTCGATCGCGACCGACATTTCTTCCAGCAACCGTTTCAGGCCGCCCAGTTTGGCCGCGAGCGCGTTGTCGATGGCGAGCGGGGGTGTCTCGCCTATAGCTTCGATGATATCGAGGGTCTCTCTCGCCGTCGTGCTCAGGCGCAGGAGATTATCGTCACGATCCGTGTGGTCGCGCGCGGTGCGCGCCAACGTGATCTCCATCCCTCTCAACCTGTCGTCGATGCCGGCCAGTCGCGTATCGATGGTTCCAAGTCGCTCGTTCGTTACGGAAATCGCCGTTTCCACGCCACGAAGCGCCTGATCGAAGGCGAAGTAAATGACACCGCCGGACACCACCGCGCCCACCAGCGCGGCCACTGCGGCACGGACTGCGACGTCCCGGACGAACGCCGCGATGCCGCCCGAGTCCACCATCACATGAATCCGAGTTCGAGCCTGGCCTCGTCGGACAGCCTGTCCATGCCCCAGGGGGGTTCCCAGACCAGGTTGACGTCGACGGTCTTGACGCCCGCCACCGGGGCCACGGCGTCGGCGACCCAGCCGGGCATCTCTCCCGCGACGGGGCAGCCGGGGGCGGTCAGCGTCATGTCGATGTCCACCGCGCCCTCGGCGTCGATGCCGATGCGGTAGACGAGGCCGAGGTCGTAGATGTTGACCGGGATCTCCGGGTCGTGAACCGTGCGCAGGGCCGCCACCACCGCCTCGTGCAGCGGGTGGTCGACCGACGAGTCCGCGATCAGCGGTGCGCCTTCCTGTCCGTCCATGCGACTCAAGTCCCCCAGCCCGAAAGCCCGACCCTTTCTCTCGGCCATCCCGAGATATAAGCCCCCCGGACGCATCTGCAAAGGATCATCGCGGTGTTCCGCTTCGCCATCCACGCCACAGACGGCCGGGCCCGCGCCGGCTGCATCGAGACGCCGCGCGGCGCGATCCGCACGCCCGCCTTCATGCCGGTGGGCA
The DNA here is from genome assembly GCA_036770645.1 of Rubrimonas sp. Taxonomy (GTDB): domain Bacteria; phylum Pseudomonadota; class Alphaproteobacteria; order Rhodobacterales; family Rhodobacteraceae; genus Rubrimonas. The sequence goes on from DAIPIU010000044.1 coordinate 16,607, forward strand.
CGGCGGCCACGGTCAAGGCGATGCTGCCCGACAGCGTGCGGGCCACGGGCGCGGACATCCTGCTGGGCAACACCTATCACCTGATGCTGCGCCCGGGGGCCGAGCGCGTGGCGCGGCTGGGGGGGCTGCACCGCCTCATGAACTGGGACCGGCCGATCCTGACCGATTCGGGCGGCTTCCAGGTGATGAGCCTGTCGGCGCTGCGCCGCATGAGCGAGGAGGGCGTGCGCTTCCGCAGCCATGTCGACGGGGCCGAGCACATGCTGACCCCCGAGCGCAGCATGGAGATCCAGCGCCTGCTGGGCTCGGACATCGTGATGGCCTTCGACGAATGCACCCCGCACCCGGCCGACGAGGCCACCGCCGCGGCCTCGATGCGCCTGTCGATGCGCTGGGCGCGGCGGTCGCGCGAGGCCTTCGGCGACCGCCCCGGCCATGCGCTGTTCGGCATCCAGCAGGGGGCGCTGCACCGCGACCTGCGCGCCGAGAGCGCCGAGGCGCTGAAGGCCATCGGCTTCGACGGCTACGCCGTCGGCGGGCTGGCGGTGGGGGAGGGGCAGGAAGCGATGTTCGGCGTGCTCGACCACGCGCCAGCCATGCTGCCCGCGGACCGGCCGCGCTATCTGATGGGCGTGGGCAAGCCCGACGACATCCTGGGCGCGGTGCAGCGCGGCATCGACATGTTCGACTGCGTGCTGCCCAGCCGCTCGGGCCGCACCGGGCAGGCGCTGACGCGGCGCGGCGCGGTCAACGTCAAGAACGCCCGCCATGCCGACGACCCGCGGCCGCTCGACCCCGACTGCGCCTGCCCCTGCTGCAGCGGCTATTGCCGGGCCTACCTGCACCATCTGTTCAAGGCCGGCGAGATCCTGTGCTCGATGCTGCTGACATGGCACAACCTGCACTACTATCAGGAGTTGATGGCCGGCATCCGGGACGCCGTGGCGCAAGGCCGCCTCGACGCATTCGCCGCGGATTTCCACGCGCGGCGGGCCGGGGGCGACCTGCCGCCATTGTGAGCGGCGGGCCTAGAAGGCCCAGCGCAGGTTGGCCTGGATCACATGCGCCATGCTGTCGGTGTAGTCGACCCGCTGGCCCTGGACAGGGGGCGTGCGCATGGTCACCTCGGTGTCGTCGAACAGGATCAGCGTGTAGCCGAAGTCGAAGCCCACGGCATCGGTGATCGCGTAGGAGGCGCCGGCCGACAGCCACCAGCGGTCGCCATCGGGCGTGCGCACGGTGCGGAAGGCGTCGCGCGTCGGGGTGAGGTCGCGCGCCGCGCCGCCGCGCAGGGTCAGCCTGTCCGACAGGTCGTATTCGGCCCCGACCGAGACCATCCACGAATCCTCGTAGTTCTGCGGGTCGTCGCTGATGACGGTGCCGGTCGAATCCTCGGTGATCAGGATGTTCTCGAAGGCGCTCCAGCCGGTCCATTCGACCTCGGCCATCAGGCGCAGGTCCGGCCGGACCTCCTGGATGGCCCCGAAGCTGACGACGGCCGGCAGGTCGAAGGCGGCCTTGCCGCTCGCGCCCGGGAACACGGGGAAATTGTCCGACAGGGACCCCTCCAGTTCGTGCTCGAAGCCGGAGCGGAAGGCGAGGCCGAGCTGCGTGCCCGGCAGCGGCTCCGCGGCGAAGCCGATGACGAAGCCGACATCGAAGCCGTCGCCCTCGATCGAACCGACCGGATCGGGCCCGAGGCTCACGCGGCTGCTCAGCTTGGCGTCGGCGTACTGGATCACCAGCCCGGCCCCGACGGTGAACTGCGGGGCCGGCGTGTACGAGATCATGGGCGTGACGTTGATCGTGGTCAGTTCCGAGCGCACGCCGTCGAAGGACCCGGTGAACTCGGCGGCGTATTCGGTCGCCAGCCCGAAGGGCGCGTGGGTCGCGAGGCCCAGCACGATCTCGGGCGAGACGCGCCAGCCGGCGATGAAGGACGGCACGACGGCATTCTCGTTCGGCTCGTCCTCGGTCGTCAGCGGCCCGAAGCCGGGCGCGGTGCGCGCGTCGCCGCTGGCGAGGATCAGCGCGGCGCCGGCGGAGATCTCCCGGCTCTCCACCCCGCGCAACGCCGCGGGGTTCTGGATGGCGAGGCTGACATCGGTTGCGTTCGCCGTGCGGCCGGCCAGCGCGGCGCCCAGCGCCGTGGCCGAGCCCTCGCGCAGCTGGAAGGCCGCGCCCTGGGCGGAGGTGGCGGCGGCGGATGCGATGGCCGCGGCGGCGGCGAGGCGTCTTGCGCTCATGCTGTCTCTCCCCGAAGGCGCGGCGGCGTTTCTCGCCGCCGTTCGCTGCCTGCAACGGTGGCGGCGTCATGCCGCGCGCACAACGCAGGATTGCGCCGACGGCAATGTCGCCCGCGGGTGTGGCCTACAATTCTCACCAAATTGTTGCGGTCGAGTCAGGGCGGCGCGCGGAAGGCGCGAAAGGCGATGTCCGGGGCGCTCGCGTTGTGGCGCGAGGGGATGTCGCGCCCGAAGGCGGCCTCCGCCGCGCGGGCCTCGCCGAGTTCCGCGATGGGGACGGGCGGTCCCGCCGGCCCGTCCGGTCCGCGCAGCACCACCCGGGCGATGTCGGCGTTGTCGGGGGCGACGTGCATCGAGCTGAGCATCGCGAAGGTCTCCGCGCCCTCGGGCCGGTCGAGCGTCGCCGAAAGGCGCGTCCGGGTCCGGTCGACGGCGTCGAGCGTCACGACCGCGCCGCCGCCGCGCGCGAAGCCGAGCCACCAGGTCAGGGTCTCGGGGTGGAAGCGGATCTCGGCCAGGCGCACCAGCGGCCGGCGGTCGGTCTCGACCGGGCCGATCAGGAACGAGGCGCCGTAGCCGGTGAGGTCCCGGCCCTCGGGCGGCAGCGGGCGGGCGCGCCAGTAGCCGTCGGGGGGGTAGAGCACCACCACCTCGTAGGGGCCGGCCGGCGTCTTGACGAAGAGCTGTGTGAGGTGGATGCCGCGGAAGGTCCGGTCCCCGATATGCAGCGGCGGCTCCTCCTCGCGCCAGCGCGCCGGCAGGCGCCAGCCGCGCAGCATGATTCGGTCGTCCTCGTAGAGCGTGCGGTCGAAGACGTCCTCGACATGCCAGATGGGTTCGTCGGGAAACTCGCAGCCGGTGAAGTCGGGCGCGATGTTGTCCCATGACAGGCCCGCGAGATAGGCGGGATGCGTCGCGACCACCTCGAAGGCGGCGACCGCGGGGTGGTTCAGCTCGACGAGGACATTGTCCATCTCGGCGCAGCGCGTCTGGTAGCCGACCGAGCGCAGCGAGACCGAGACCTCCGCGCCGGGCGACATCGAGGGCGCGAGCAGGGCGAGGGCGGCGATCAGGCGGCGCATCGGGCGGCTCCGTGTCGGGCAGGCGGGCGGGGGGGAATGCCGGCGGCGCGGGGCCCCCGCGACCCTGCGGCACCGGGGCCGCGGCTGGACGCGGGGGCGGCGGCGGGCCATAGTCCGCCCGCGCCGCCCCGCGGGGGCCAGACCGGACAGGCATGCCGCATGAGCCTTTTTGACCGCATCTTCACCTGGTGGAACGGCCACACCCTCGGCACCCAGCTCTATACGCGCCGCCACGGCGAGCGCGTGGGCGAGGACGAGCAAGGCAACATCTACTACCAGGCCGAGAGCGGCAAGCGGCGCTGGGTGATCTTCAACGGCGAGACCGAGGCGAGCCGGATCTCGCCCGACTGGCACGGCTGGATGCACCACACCTTCGACGCGCCGCCCAGCGTCGCGCCGCTGGCCGTCAAGCCGTGGGAAAAGCCGCATGCGCCGAACCTGACCGGCACGGCGGCGGCCTATGCGCCGCCGGGCTCGCTGCGCGGCGACGCCTCCCGCGCGCCGGCGACCGGCGACTACCAGCCCTGGACGCCCGAGTAAGCCGATGTCGGAGAGCGTGGTCGAGACGGCGATCGGGGCGGCGGTGATCGCGGTCGCGGCCGGATTCATCGTCTATGCGTCGCAGTTCGCGGGCGCCTCGGCCGCCGGCAGCTACGAGCTGACCGCCAGTTTCCGCAAGGCCGAGGGGCTTTCGGTCGGCGGGGACGTGCGGATCTCGGGGGTCAAGGTCGGCTCGGTGCGCCGCATGGGCCTCGACCCCGACAGCTTCGAGGCCCGCGTCCTGCTGGCGGTGCGCAACGACGTCTCGATCCCGGACGACAGCGCCGCGACCATCGCCAGCGACGGGTTGCTGGGCGGGGCGCATGTCGCGATCCAGCCCGGCGGGTCCGAGTTCGCGATCCCGCCCGGCGGCGAGATCACCATCACGCAGAGCTCGGTGAGCATCATGGACCTCATCGGCCGGATGATCACCGGCGGCGGGCAGTGAGCCCGGGGCCGCTCGGCGGCGCGATGGCGCTTCTCGCGGCGCTCGGCCCGGGCGACGCGGCGGGTCGGAGCGAGAGCCCGCGCCTGCACCGCCTGCCGCCCGCGGCGCAGGCCGCGCCGGAGGGCTGGACCGGACTGCCGGTCGCCGTGCTGCGCGGCCTCGACAAATCCTCCGGTCTCGTCTCGACCTTCGAGGTCGCCGTGGGTTCGGTCGCGCCGTTCGGACGCCTCGAGATCACGGTGAACGCCTGCCGCGTGCCGCCTGCGGGCGAGGACGCCGCCGCGCATCTGGCCATCCTCGACCGCAAGGGGCAGGGGACGCTGGTGTTTTCGGGGTGGATGGTGGCGTCTAGCCCCGCCGTCTCGGCGCTCGACCATCCGCGCTACGATGTCTGGACGCTCGCCTGCAGCACCGCGTCGGCATCGCCGTCCTGATCGAAACCGAAGAAGTCGGCGCGCCGGCCCAGCGCCGCGTCGAGTTGCCGGTGATAGTCGTCGCGCGCGATGCGGCGCGCCCCGAACTTCGCCAGGTGGTCGGTGACGAACTGGCTGTCCAGCAACGCGAAACCGCCCGCGCGCAGCCGCGCCACCAGATGCACCAGCGCGATCTTCGAGGCATCGGTGCGCCGGTGGAACATGCTTTCGCCGAAGAACGCCGCGCCCATGCGCACGCCGTAGAGGCCGCCGGCAAGCATGCCGTCCATGCGCACCTCGATGGAGTGGGCATAGCCCATGCGGTGCAGCGCGACGTAAAGGCCCCGGATGTCGCCGTTGATCCAGGTCTCGTCGCGATCCGCGCAGGCGTCGATCACCGCCTCGAAATCGCCGTCGACCGCGACCGTGTAGCCCCCCGCCCGGATGCGTTTCCGCAGCGAGCGCGGCACGTGGAAGTCGTCCAGCGGCAGCACGCCGCGGAACTTCGGGTCGACCCAGAACACGCCCTGGGCCTCCGCCCCGTCGGCCATGGGGAACACCCCGGCCGCATAGGCGCGCAGGATCAGCGTGGGCGTGAGCTCGAGGTGGCTGTCGTCCTTGGGCACTGGTCGCGGTTCCCTCCTGTCCGACTGTCGCCGGGCGAGGGCCCCGCTGCAAGCGAAAGCCGCGTCAGCGCGCGAGCCAGCGCTCCAGCCAGTGGATGTCGTAGTCGCCCGAAAGCAGTTCCGGCGCCTCGAGCAGGGCGCGGAACAGCGGCGCGGTGGTGTCCACGCCGTCGACGATCAGTTCCGACAGCGCCCGGTCCAGCCGCATCAGGCAGTCGGCGCGGTCCGTCCCCTGCACGATCAGCTTGGCGATCAGGCTGTCGTAATAGGGCGGGATCGAGTAGCCGGCATAAAGCGCGCTGTCCACGCGCACGCCGGGTCCCCCGGGCGCATGGTAGGCCGCGATCCGGCCCGGCGAGGGCGAGAAGGCCGGCAGGCGCTCGGCGTTGATGCGGCATTCGATGGCCCAGCCGCGGGGCGCCAGTTCGGCCTGCGTCACCGACAGGTCGTGGCCGGCCGCCACCCGGATCTGCTCGCGCACGAGATCCACGCCATAGACCAGCTCGGTCACCGGATGCTCGACCTGCAGGCGGGTGTTCATCTCGATGAAGTAGAACTTGCCGTCCTCGTAGAGGAACTCGACCGTGCCGACCCCGCGGTACTTCAGCGCCGCCATGGCGTCGGCGCAGGTCTTGCCGATCTCGGCGCGCAGGCCGGGGTCGATGACCGGCGAGGGGGCCTCCTCCAGCACCTTCTGGTGGCGGCGCTGCAGCGAGCAGTCGCGTTCGCCCAGATGCACCGCCGTCCCGCGGCCGTCGCCCAGCACCTGGATCTCGATGTGCCGCGGGCGGCCGAGGTATTTCTCCATGTAGACGCTGTCGTCGCCGAAGGCGGCCTTGGCCTCGGCGCGGGCGGTCTGGAAGGCCTCGGCAACGTCCTCGGCGCGCCGCGCGACCTTCATGCCGCGCCCGCCGCCGCCCGAGGCGGCCTTGATCAGCACGGGAAAGCCGATGGCCGCCGCATTGGCCTGGGCGGAGGCCACGTCCGGCACCGCGCCGTCCGAACCGGGCACGCAGGGCACGCCCAGCGTCTTCATCGTCGTCTTGGCGGCGATCTTGTCGCCCATGATCGCGATGTGCTCGGGCGTCGGGCCGATGAAGGCCAGCTCGTGCTCCTCGACGATGCGCGCGAATCCCGCGTTCTCGGACAGGAAGCCGTAGCCGGGATGGATCGCCTCGGCCCCCGAGATCTCGCAGGCGGTGATGATGGCGGGGATGTTGAGGTAGGATTGCTGGGCCG
>DAIPIU010000103.1:0-5495 GCA_036770645.1 Rubrimonas sp.
TCCTGTTGTCGTTGCGTTGAAGATGGACGTCCCTCACGCCGAACGTTAGCGTCTGTTCTAGGAAGCCCTTGTTCGCGTGGTGGAACGATGTTGGCGCTCGACGCCCTTTCCGACATGACGTTGTTCGTGGAGATCGTGGAGCGCGGCTCGCTCAGCGCGGCGGGCCGCGCGCTGGGTCTGCCCAAGGCCAGCGTCAGCCGCCGCCTGTCGCTGATGGAGGCGCGGCTCGGCGCGCCGCTGCTGCATCGCTCCACCCGCGCCCTGTCGCTCACCGGCATCGGACGCCGCCACTACGATCGCGCCGCCCCCATCGTGCGCGACGCGCGGCTGGCGCAGGCGGAGGCGCTGGCGGAGACCGCCTCGCCCGCGGGCCTCTTGCGGGTGACGGCGACGCTGGCCTATGGGCGCGCCTGCGTGGCGCCGGCGCTCTGGACCTTCCTGGCGCGCTGGCCCGCCGTGCGGATCGACCTGCGCCTCAGCGACGCGCGCGTGAACCTCGTGGAGGAGGGCGTGGATCTCGCCATACGGATGGGCGCGCTGGAGGACAGCGGACTTGTCTCGCGAAGGCTCGCGCGCGTGCCGATGCGCCTGGCCGCGGCGCCCGATTATCTCGCTTTCCACGGCGCCCCCGAGGACGCGCAGGCGCTGAGCCGCCATCGCGCGATCCTGACCCGGCCCGACCTCGACCGCTGGCGCATCGATGATGTGGACGTGCGGCTCGCCTGGGCGATCAGCACCGGCGACATGACGGTGACGCGCGACGCGGCGGTGGCGGGCCTCGGCGTCGCGCTGCTGCCGGGGTTCCTGTGCGACGCCGAGATCGCGGCGGGGCGTCTCGCAGCGGTGCTGCCTCAAGCACGGTTGTCGCCAGTGGACGTCACCGCGCTGACGCCAAGGGCCGTCGCGCCCACGCCGGCGCTCAGGGCGCTGCTTGACCACCTCGCCGTCCAATAAAGGATCGGACAACTGACGGGCGCCTGTTCTCATGGCGCTTCGGGCCGCAACCGCATCGCCTGCGGGAAGGCTCTTGCCACGGCGGCAGGCGACAGGGGCACGGCGATGGCCTGTCCCGCGAGGAACGGCCCGGCCTGATCGGCGAAGCTGACGCTGCCGACCCAGCCGTCCTGCCCGCCGAGCAGCACGAAACGGTTGGCGTCGGTGTCGGCCATGTCCGACAGGTGGCGGGCCTGCGCGCCGAACATCGTCAGGTGCGGCTGGTCGGTGGTGGGGTGGGCGGTCTTGAGCACCGTCTCGCGCCCGCCCGAGACCGGGACCGTATCGAGGATGTAGCGGCTGCCCAGCACCGGCGCTGCGGCGAGCACATGCCCGATTCGCAGCCGGTGCAGATCGCCCCAGACCGTGCCGCGCTCCGCCACCCGCCCCGCCGCCGCCAGCGCGCCCGCAAGCGCCGCGCGGCGGTCCTGCGGCGACAGGAGGGCGACGTCCTCGGCGAGGAATGGCGCGAGCCGCCCGAGCCGCTCGTGCAGCGCCTCGTCCCCCGGCCGCCCGAGCCGCAGGTAGACCTCCGGCGCCAGCGCGGTCAGCAGCGTCTCGAACACCGCCGGCGCCGGGGCGGCGGCGTCATAGGCGCCGTCCCACGCCAGCAGCATCACGCGGGCCGCCTGTTCGCCCGGGCCCGTCGCGGGCAGCGCGGCGATGTCGTCGCGCAGGGCGTCGATGACCGCCAGCGCCACCGGGGAGACCACATCGAGCTGGATGCGGGCGAGATCGTCGAGATCCGGCCGGGCGAGACCGCCGACCAGCGCGGTGAGCCGCCGGATCCGCTCGTCCTGCGCGAAGACGCCGCCGAAGGGCCGGGCGCCATCGGGCGCGGGGCGGTCGTTGGCCGAGGCGAAGAAGCCCTCGGCCGGGTCGCGCCGGGACGGCAGGTCGGCGCCCGTCCAGCGCTGCGCCCAGTCCGCCGCCGATTGTTCGGGGGAGGCCACGATGTCGAAGCCGTTCGCCGGGTCGCGGGCGGGCACCTGCGCCGCGATCACCTTGGCGATGCGCCCCGCTTTGTCGGCGGCGAGGAAGGTCTGCGGGGGAAAGGCGAAACCGGCCATCGCCGCGCGGAACTCCTCCACGTCCCGCGCCCGCATCGCCGCCAGCAGGGCCGTGGTCTCGTCGGTCGCCTCATGGCCCGCCCAGCGCACGGCGAAGGCGCCGCTCGCCCCCTCCAGCAGGTCGAGGTCGGACAGGATCGGGCCGAAGGCGGTCATCCGCGACGTCCGCTCGACGGTCGGCCACAGGCGCACGCCGATGCGGTGGCGGATGGTGGTGATGTCGCTGGCGGGCAGGCCGCTCACGTCCACGAACTGGCTGGAGCGCGCGCGCAGGTTGGTGCCGCCCCAGGCGATGTGCTCGCTGCGCCCGAAGCCGAACACCGGCGTGCCGGGCACCATCATGCCGACCATGGCGTAGGAGGGCGAGCGCAGCCCCGCGATCATCCAGGCATTGGGGAAGATGAAGGCCAGATGCGGGTCGTTGGCCACCAGCGCCCCGCCCGAGGCGCTGCGCGCGCCCGACACGACGACGCTGTTCGAGCCGCTGCGCCCCGCCATGCCTGCAAGCCCCGCGAACCGCGCGAGCGCCGGGCGCGCGCCAGCGGCGCCTGCCATGGGGGCAAGCACGCGCAACCCGCCCGCGTCCCCCTCCAGCACGCGCGCGGCAAGCTGTTCACGCTCGCCTGCATCGGGGATGGACAGCAGCGCGAGCAGCACCTCCCAGTTGATGTCCACCCCCGCCGCACGGCTGAGCGCAATGCTGTCGCGCGCGGTCCACGGCTCCCAGTCAAGTGCGAGCACGGCGAACTCGTGCGGGGCCGCTTGCGCGGGCATCCGCTCGGCGTAGTGGTTCACGCCCGCGACGTAGCGGTCCATCCACGCCCGCGTCCCGGCGGGCATGGCCGCGAGGATCGCGTCGCCGCCGCGGTAGAAGTCGAGCGTGCGGATCGCGTGGTCGAGGTCGATGGTGAAGGGCCCGGCGGACTCCGACAGCCGTCCCTGCACGATCCGCCGCACCACGGCCATCTGGCCCAGCCGCAGGTGCGCGTGGACGAGTCCGAGGGCGAAGGCGGCGTCGCCGTCCTCGGCGGCCTCGATGAAGGGGATCTGGTGCGCGTCCCAGCGGACCGTGACGGGGGCACTCAGCGGCAGGCGATCGGTGGGGAACACGGCCAGCCGCTCGGCGACGGTCGTCGGCTGCGGCAGCGGCGCGAGGGCGCCGCAGGCGGCCAGCAGGCCCGTCGCCAAGGCGGCGGCGGCGAGGCGGATCAGACCACGCATGCCTGCGCCCTCCAGATGGCGACGGCCTGCGGCCAGTCGGGCGCCTCGGCCGCGGCGAAGCCCATGGTCCGCCCCTCGGCGATGACGGGGAACAGGCGCATGGCCCGGCCATGGGCACCCGCGCGCAGATAGGCCAGCATCGCGCCCCTGTCGGTCCAGACCGACAGGGTGTGGTGCACGCCGTCGACGGTGCGCGCCTCGGCGGAGAGGCAGCCGCGCGCCCGTCGCGCCTGCGCCATGGCGGCGGCGGCGTGCAGCCAGAAGGCGGGCGCGTGCCACGGCCGCCTCAGCCGCAGGCCGGTGACCGAGACGTGCAGGGCGGGGGCCGTCATGCCCCGCCCCGCCCGGCGGTCATGCCCGCCATCACCTGTTGCAGGATGCGCGCGCGCAGCGGTCGCGGCAGGGGCGCTAGGGCCGCCTGCAGGAACCGGTTGCGCAGGCCGGGCCGCACGGTCATCCGCCGTCCGAGCGCGGGCAGCGCCGCGCGCGCCACGGTCTCGGGGGTCGCCGCGCCGGTCATCCGCATTCCGGCGCGGGCCGCGAAACCGCTCTCGACCGGGCCGGGCGCCACGGCCAGCACGTCGATGCCGCGGGGGCGCAGTTCGCGGTTCAGCCCCTCGGCGAGCGTCTGCACATAGGCCTTGGTCGCGGCGTAGTTCGCCGAGCGCGCCACGCCCTGGAACGCGACGAGCGAGCTGAGCAGGATGATCCCGCCGCTGCCCCGCGCCGCCATGCGCCGGGCGGCGTGCCGGGTCATGGCGAAGAGCGCGCCGCAATTGACGTCGATCATCGCCAACTCACTGGCGGGGTCGGTGTCGATGACATCGCCGCTCGTGCCGAACCCGGCGCTGGCGACCAGCAATCCGATGTCGAGCGCGTCCGTCCGCGCCATGGCCGCCGCCGCCGCGCCCGGCTGCGACAGGTCCGCGGGCAGCACGCGGGTCTCGACCCCGTGGCACGCGGAGAGGTCGGCCGCCAGCCGCGCCAGCTCCACCTCGTTGCGCGCGACCAGCGCGAGGTTCAGGCGGCAGGCGGCCAGTTCGGCGGCGAATGCGCGGCCGATGCCGCTGGAGGCGCCGGTCACCACGGCCCAGGGGCCGTAGCGTTCGGCGATGCGGTCACGAGCGGCTGTCGGCAAGGCTGTCATGGGCTGGGTTCTTTCAGGGCGAGAGTGCGCAGCAGGCCGACGCCGCGCGGCGAGGCGCGTCGGGAGGACAGAGCGGCAGGCGGGAGGGGAACGGTCGTCAGCCGTCGGGTGGCGCGCGCGGCGGGCTCATTGGGCGGCGACCAGGATGGGGCGGCGCGGGGCGGCCGCAGCGACCACGGGCCCTCGCCGCCGCGCATAGGCCAGCGCGAACAGCGGGGGCGTGGCGTAGAACGAGACCACGGTCGACAGCAGCACCCCGCCCGCGACCGACATGGCGAAGGGCGGCCAGAACCCGCCGCCGGCGAGGATCAGCGGCAGGAAGCCGCCGAAGGTGGTGACGGTGGTGCTGACGATGTGGCGGCTCGACCCCATCACCACCTCGGCCATGGCCGCGCGGTCGCCGCCGCGCGCGGCGGGGTCCACCTGCAGGCCGGTCAGGATGATGATCGCCGCGTTGATCGACACGCCGATGGAGCCGATCACGCCGATGATGGCGTTGATGCCGAAGGGGTAGTCGAACACGGCCAGCGACAGCAGGCTGAGGCCCGCAGACAGGGCGCTGACGACGATGGCCACCGCTGACAGGCGGAACGACCGGAAGGTCACGACGATGGCCGCGATGGACAGGGTGACGATGATGCCGAGCGAGGCGAGCAGGTTGCCCAGCGTGCTCGCCCGCGCATCGCTGTCGCCGCCGATCTCCAGCCTGTAGCCGCGCGGCAACGAAAAGCCCTCGGCATCCAGCGCCGCGCGGACCTCGGCCAGCGCCGCCTCGGGCAGCACGTCGCGCAGGATGAACGCCTGCACCGCGTTGGCGCGCTCGCCGTTGCGGCGGGTGATGACCGCGGCGGCCGGGGCGAGGCCGACCTGCGCCAGCGCCGACAGCGGCGTGGCGGCGAAGTGGCCCGCGGCCGCCAGATCCGGCCCCGCCGGCGGGACGATGGGCAGGTCGGCGATGGCCTGCAGGTCACTGCGCACGGCTTGGCCCACCCGCACGCGCACCGGCAGTTCCTCGGTCCCCTCGATCAGCGACCCGCCGGTGACGCCTTCGAGGCTCGCCTCCA
>DAIPIU010000045.1:0-22828 GCA_036770645.1 Rubrimonas sp.
TTGCCCAGCGACTTGGACATCTTGCGCCCGTCCACCGTCACCATGCCGTTGTGCAGCCAGAACCGGGCGAAGCCCGCGCCCTCGCAGGCGCAGACGCTCTGCGCGATCTCGTTCTCGTGGTGGGGGAACATCAGGTCCGCGCCGCCGCCGTGGATGTCGAAGTCGCGGCCCAGCAGCGCCTCGGCCATGGCGCTGCACTCGATGTGCCAGCCCGGCCGCCCCCTGCCCCATGGGCTGTCCCAGCCGGGCTGGTCGGGGGCCGACGGCTTCCACAGCACGAAATCCATCGGGTCGCGCTTGTAGGGCGCGACCTCGACGCGGGCGCCGGCGATCATGTCCTCGGTCGACCGGCCCGACAGGCGGCCATAGGCCGGGAAGGACGGCACGTCGAACAGCACATGGCCCTCGGCCGCGTAGGCGTGGCCGCGGTCGATCAGGGCGGCGATCAGGCGCACCATGTCCTGCCGCTGCCCCGGCGCGCTGACGAATTCGGTGGCGCGCGGCTGGTGCGTGGGCGGCAGGCAGCCCAGTGTCGCCATGTCCTCATTGAACCAGCGTTCGGTCTCGGCGGTCACCGTCTCGATGGGCACGCCGCGCTCGGCGGCGCGGGCCATGATCTTGTCGTCCACATCGGTGATGTTGCGGGCATAGGTGACATTATCCGCCCCGTGGACGTGCCGCAGCAGGCGGAACAGCACGTCGAACACCACGGCGGGGCGCGCGTTGCCGATATGGGCGCGGTCGTAGACGGTGGGGCCGCAGACATACATCCGCACGTTCTTCGGGTCGATCGGCGCGAAGTCGCGCTTCTCCCGGGCGAGGCTGTCGTGCAGGCGGATGGTCGTCATGGCGTCCTCGGGCGTGTCGCCGCGGGGCCTAGCATCTTCCGTGGGGTGGGGGAACGGGAAGGCGCGCCGCGGACCTGGGGTCAGCGGAGGCAAATCCGGCAGGGGATCGGCGCGCGGCTCATGCGCCGGTGATGCCCCGCCGTCCCCCCGATGTCCAGCGTCACGGCCGCGTCGCGAAGCGCGCGCAGGCTCGACGGCCGCAACAGCGGGGAGGACGCCATGCGCATCGCCACCTTCAATGTCGAGAACCTGGACGACGGGCCGGAGGGCAGGTCCGGGGCCCCCTTCGCGGCGCGCCTGCCCATCCTGCGCGGCCAGCTCGAGCGCCTCGCCGCCGACGTGCTGCTGCTGCAGGAGGTGCACGGCCAGACCCTCGAGGACGGGACGCGCGGGCTGCGCGCGCTCGACGCGGTGCTCGAGGGCACACGCTACGCCGCGCATCATCGGGTGTCGACCGCCACGGTCGCGGGGCCGGTGTTCGCCCAGCGCAACCTCGTGACGCTGCTGCCGCCGGACTGGGCGGTGGAGGCCAGCGCCCAGATCCGCGACGGCGACATGCCCATGCCGCGCTACGACCCGCTGACCGACTCGCCCGACCGCGGCGTGCGCGAGATCGGCTGGGAAAGGCCGCTGCTGCACGTGACGGCGCGCGCGCCGGGGGGCGCGGCGCTGCACCTGATCAACTGCCACTTCAAGTCCAAGAACCCCACCCCCGTCGCCGGGCAGGGCCCCGAGAACTTCATGTGGCGCAGCGCCGCCGGCTGGGCCGAGGGGTTCTTCATCTCCTCGATGAAGCGGGTCGGCGCGGCGCTGGGGGCGCGGGTGCTGCTGGACCGCATCTTCGCGGCCGATCCGCAGGCGCGCATCGTGCTGGGCGGCGACCTGAACGCCGAGCCGCACGAGGTGCCGGTCATGGCGATCCGCGGCGAGGTGGCCGATCACGGCAACCCCGCCCTCGGCCACCAGACCCTGTATCCCTGCGCCGACAGCGTGCCCGAGGACCGGCGCTTCACCCTGTACCACCACGGCCGCAGGAACCTGCTCGACCATCTGCTGATCTCGCGGCCGCTCATGGCCTTCTACCGCGGGGCGGAGATCCACAACGAGATCGTGCGCGACGAGAGCGTGGCCTTCGCCACCGACCGCCTGCACCCGGCCTCGGACCATGCGCCCTTCGTCGCGGCGTTCGACGACCGGGCCACCATGCCCTGACCCGGGGATGAGATCGCTTCGCCAGATGTTTACCCGGCGTCGCCGAAGTGGGGGCTGAGGCGATGCGCCCCGACGGCCCGCGGCCGGGCGGCGGCGCGGGAAGCTTGTGTTTTCCCGCCGCTTGCGCCCAGATGCGCAGGCGTGGCGCGAAGGCCGGGCAACGGGCGGAGGCAGCGCGTGCGGGCGAGACGGGGCGCGACAGGGCTGGCTTTGGCGCTCGGCGCGCTCGGGCTCGCCGCCGTCTCGGCCCCCGGGCAGGACGGGCTGTCGACCGCCGTCAAGGAATACGACACCGGCGGCGTCTACGAGGGCGAGTTCCGCGACGGCCGCCAGCACGGCCGCGGGACCTTCCGCCTGCCCGGCGGCTATGAATACGTCGGCGAATGGGTCGACGGGCGCATCGAGGGCCAGGGCGTCGCGCGCTATCCCAATGGCTCGGTCTACGAGGGGGCCTTCGTCAACGGCGCGCCCCATGGCCGGGGCCGCATCGACTATGCCGATGGCGGCAGCTACGAGGGCGAATGGCGCGAGGGCGTCATCGCCGGGCGCGGCCGCGCCGTCTATGCCGACGGCGCGGCTTATGAGGGCATGTTCGAGGACAGCGCGCATCACGGCGAGGGCGTGATGACCCGCCCCAACGGCTACCGCTACGAGGGCGGATGGCGGCACGGGGCGCCCCACGGCGAGGGCAGCGTCGCCTATCCCGACGGCGCGACCTATGTCGGCGGCTTCGCGGACGGGGTGCGCGAGGGCACGGGCCGTCTCGCGACCGCGGACGGCTTCGTCTACGAGGGCGACTGGCTGGCGGCGCGGATGACCGGGCGCGGCCATGCGGTCTATGCCGACGGCGACGCCTATCGCGGCGATTTCGTCGACGGCGTGCGCGAGGGCGCGGGCGTCGCGCTGTATGCGGGCGGCGACGTCTACGAGGGCGACTTCCGGGCCGGGGCGCGGCACGGGACAGGGCGCTTCGCGGCGGTGGACGGCTATGTCTACGAGGGGGCCTGGGTGGAGGGCCGCATCGAGGGCGAGGGCGTCGCCCGCTATCCCAACGGCGCGGTGCACACCGGGCGCTTCGCGGACGGCGCGCCGCACGGCCCGGGCCGCATCGTCTACGCCGATGGCGGCAGCTACGAGGGCGACTGGGTGCGGGGCGTCATGGAGGGCCGCGGCGTGCTGCGCTATGCCGGCGGCCTGGTCTACGAAGGCGAGTTCGTCGGCGGCGCCTATCACGGCCAGGGGCGCATGACGGCGCCGGACGGCTACGCCTATGAGGGCGAATGGGTCGACGGCCTGCAGCACGGCCGCGGCAAGGCGCTCTACGCCGACGGCTCGACCTATGAGGGCGATTTCCTGCGCGGCATCCGCGAAGGCACGGGGACGCTGCGGCTGCCCGACGGCTTCGTCTATGCCGGGGCCTGGGCGGGCGGCGAGATCGCCGGCGAGGGCGAGGCCCGCTACGCCAACGGCGACGTCTATCGCGGCGGCTTCCTGAACGGCCTGCGCCATGGCTGGGGCGTCATGGCCTATGCCGGCGGGGCCGAGTACGCGGGCTGGTGGGTCGAGGGCAAGCGGGGCGAGGCCGATGCGCCCCCTGCGCCGGACGCGGCCGGCGCCGCCGGCGCGGAAGCCGTGGGCGCCGACTGACGGCGCCTGCGCGTCCGTCCCGTGGCGGCCCGGCGGTCGCGCGCGCCCCCGCGGGTCAGGCCCCCTCGCCCAGCCGCGTGCCCGCGGGCGCCGGCAGGCCGCGCAGCAGCTCCTCGGCGTCCATGGCCGGCCGCCCGGGGCGCTGCAGCCGCGTCAGCCGCAGCGCGCCCCGCCCGCAGGCGACCAGCAGGCGGTCGTCCAGCGCCGCGCCGGGCGGCCCCTCCCCCGCCTCCGGACGCGCGGCCAGCACCTTCAGCCGCTCGGCCCCCAGCGCCGTGTAGGCCCCGGGCGCGGGCGCGAGGCCGCGCACGAGCGCCGCGAGCCGATCCGCCGGCAGGGTCCAGTCCAGCGCGCCCTCGGCCTTGGCGATCTTGGCGGCGTGGACGGGCGCCCCCTCCTGCGGTGCCGCGACCGCCGTGCCCGCCGAAAGGGCCGCCAGCGTGTCGAGGATCAGCGGCGCGCCGAGCCGCGCGAGGCGCCCGGCGAGCTCGCCCGCGGTCTCCTCCGGCCCGATGGGCACGGCGAGGCGCGCATAGACCGGGCCGGTGTCGAGCCCCGCCTCCATGCGCATGGCGCAGACCCCGGTCTCGGCGTCGCCGGCCATGATCGCGCGCTGGACCGGGGCCGCGCCGCGCCAGCGCGGCAGCAGCGAGGCGTGCAGGTTGATGCAGCCGTGGCGGGGCGTATCCAGCGCCGCGGCCGGCAGGATCAGGCCGTAGGCCACGGCGACGGCCGCATCGAGATCCAGCGCGGCGAAATCCGCGATGGTGTCGGCATCGCGGAACCGCGCCGGCGTGCGGACCGGCAGGCCCAGCGCCTGCGCCCGGGCCTGGACGGGGCTCGGCCGCAGGGCCTGGCCGCGGCCGGCCGGGCGCGGCGGCTGGGTGTAGACCGCGGCGATCTCGTGGCCCGCCGCGTGCAGCGCCTCGAGCGTCGGCAGGGCGAAATCGGGCGTGCCGAGGAAGGCGAGCCGCATCAGGCGCCCGCGGCGGCCTTGGCGCGTTCGCGCTTGAGCTTCTTCATCTTCTCGGTGATCAGCATGCGCCGCGCCGGCCCGAGATGGTCGATGAACAGCCGTCCGTTGAGGTGGTCGATCTCGTGCTGGGCGCAGGTGGCCCAGAGCCCGTCGAACCCGGCCTCGCGGGCGGCGCCGTCGCGGTCGAGGAAGCGCACGCGCACCGCGGCGGGGCGCGTGACCGGGGCATAGACCTCGGGGATCGAGAGGCAGCCTTCCTCGTGTTCGTTGAGCTCGTCCGAGGCCCAGAGGATCTCCGGGTTGACCATGGCGAGCGGATGGGGCGGGGCGTCGCGGGCGGCGCAGTCCATCACCACCACGCGGGCGTCCACGCCGATCTGGGGCGCGGCCAGCCCCACGCCCGGCGCGTCGTACATGGTCGCCAGCATGTCGTCGATCAGGCCGCGCAGCGCGTCGTCGACCCCGGCCACGGCGGCGCAGACCTTCTTCAGGCGCGGGTCGGGGTGGATCAGGATCGGGCGGATGGCCATTGCCCGCAGCTAAAGTCGCGCCGCGCCCCGGTCAAGACCGCCGCACCCTTGCGGCCCGCGCGCGCGCCCCCCTAGCCTGTGCGGACAGGCAGGGAGGCGGCGCGAACCATGGATTTCGACTTCGACGCGATCACGGATCGCCGCGGCACCGGCAGCATGAAATGGGACGCGATGGCGGCGCGCACCGGCGTCGCCGCGGCGGACGGGATCGCGATGTGGGTCGCGGACATGGACTTCCCCGCGCCCCCCGGCGTGCGCGCGCGGCTCGCGGAGGTCGTGGCGCATGGCGTCTACGGCTATCACGCGATCGAGCCGGGCTGGCGCGCCGCCGTCGCCGGCTGGTCGGCGCAGCGCCATGGCTGGGCGGTCGATCCGGACTGGATCACCCCCTCGGCCGGGGTCTGCGCGGCCATCGGCATCGCGGCGCAGGCCTTCGCCGGTCCGGGCGAGGGCGTGGTGATCTTCCCGCCCGTCTACCACATGTTCGCCGCTATGGTCCGCGCCGCGGGCCGGCGCCCGGTCGAATGCCCGCTGGCGCTGCGGCAGGGCCGCCACGAGATGGACCTCGCGCGTCTGGCCGACAGCCTGCCCCCCGACGCGCGCATGGTTCTGCTGTGCAGCCCCCACAACCCGGGCGGACGGGTCTGGAGCGCGGCGGAGCTGCGGGCGCTGGCGGAATTCTGCGCCGCGCGGGGGCTGGTGCTCGTCGCCGACGAGATCTGGCGCGACATGGTGTTCGCGGGGGCCGCCTTCACGCCCGCCGCGCTCGCGGCGCCCGGCGCCGAGCCCTTCCTCGTGACCTGCGCGGCGCCGTCCAAGACCTTCAACCTCGCCGGCGGGCAGGTGGCCGAGGTCATCATCGCCGATCCGGCCCTGCGCGCGCGCTATCGCGCGGCGGCGGCGGCCAGCCACGGGTCGAGCGTGAACCTGTTCGGGATCGCGGCGGCCCGCGCGGCCTACGAGACCGGGGCGCCCTGGCTCGACGCCCTGCTGCCCGTGCTCGCGGGCAACCAGGCGCATTTCGCGGCCGGGGTGGCGCAGGCGGCGCCCGGCGCGCGGGCGATGGCGGCCGAATCGACCTATCTGGCCTGGGTGGACTTCGCCGGGACCGGCCTGCCGCCGGCGGAGGTCGCGCGCCGCCTGCGCGACGTGGCGCGGATCGGCGTGAATGCGGGCCCCAGCTTCGGCCCCGGCGGCGAGGGCTGGGCGCGGTTCAACCTCGGATGCCCGCGCGCCACGGTCGACGCCGCGCTGGAGCGCCTCGCGGTGGCCTTCGCCGCCTGACGCCGCGCGGCCTTGGCCGCGCCGGCCGTCAGTCCGGGCGCAGCACGCCCTTCGGCGGGGCCCTGCGCAGGCTGGCGCGCAGGGCGACCAGCGGGCTCAGCGCATCCGGCGGACCGCCGGCGCAGAACACCGCGCCCTCGATCCGTTCGATCTCGCTGTCCGAGAGATCATCGAGCCGCACCTCGTGCGACGCATCCTTCGCCATGGTCGGCGCTCCACAAGCTGGCCTGCCTCAGGTCACGCAACGCTTCGCCCGTTCGGGCATTCCCGTATCCGGACAATCTGGAGCATGCGTTACGCGAAGGTAAGATTCTTCCAAAAATTTTCGGTTAACCGCATTTTTCATGCGCCGCGTCACATGAAGGCCGCGCGACTCGCCGTCTGCGTGCATGCGCCTTCCCATATCCGCCCGCCGCGGGCGGCGCACGGGTGCCGCGGGCACCAGCGCGACGGAATCCGCGGCCGTGGCGCGCGCGCGACTCGCCGCGGCGTTGACATCTCGCAGGCGCAGCATAGCGTCGCCCGCACCCATCCGTCCCGGAGACCGCCCATGAGCTTCGTCGTCCAGCCCGCCGCCCCGTCCCGCCCGAATCGCTGCCAGCTGTTCGGCCCCGGCTCCCGCCCGGCGCTGTTCGGGAAGATGGCGGCCAGCGCGGCCGACGTGATCAACCTCGACCTCGAGGATTCGGTCTCGCCCGCCGACAAGCCCGCCGCGCGCGCCGCGGTGATCGAGGCCATCGGGGGGATCGACTGGGGGACGAAGACGCTGAGCGTGCGGATCAACGGCCTCGACACGCCGTTCTGGTACCGCGACGTGGTCGACCTGATCGAGCAGGCGGGCGACCGCCTCGACATGATCATGATCCCCAAGCTGGGGCGCGCGGCCGATGTCTACGCCGTGGATGCGCTGGTCAGCGCCGCCGAGGCCGCGAAGGGGCGGGCGCGGCGGCTGATGTTCGAGGGCATCATCGAGACCGCGGCGGGCCTGTCCAACGTGCAGGAGATCGCCGGGGCCTCGCCGCGGCTGACGGCGCTCAGCCTCGGCGCGGCCGATTACGCCGCCTCGATGGGCATGCAGACCACCGGCATCGGCGGCACGCAGGCGGGCTACTACATGCTCGCGAACGCCGAGGGCGACGCGCCGCGCGCGGTCGGCTTCCCCGACCCCTGGCACCACCCCTCGGTGGCGATCGTCGCCGCCTGCCGCACCCACGGGCTGCTGCCGGTGGACGGGCCGTTCGGCGACTTCTCGGACGAGGCCGGCTTCATGGCGCAGGCGCGGCGCTCGGCGACGCTGGGCTTCGTCGGCAAATGGGCGATCCACCCGAAGCAGGTGGCGCTGGCCAACGAGGTGTTCACCCCGTCCGCGGCGCAGGTCGCCGAGGCGCGCGAGATCCTCGCCGCCATGGCCGAGGCCGAGGCCGCGGGCCAGGGCGCGGCGGTCTACAAGGGGCGGCTGGTCGACATCGCCTCGATCCGCCAGGCGCAGGTGATCGTGCGGCAGGCGGAGCTGATCGCGGGCTGAGGCCCGGGCCGGGGCGCGCCCGTCGCTGCGCGCGCCCGCCGCTGCGCGCCCGCCACTGCGCGCCCGTCACTGCGCGGCGGACGATGCCGGCATCCCGGGCGATTCCGCGGGCGGCGCGGCGGTCGGCGCGGTGGCGGGCACCGCCGGATGCTCGGTCGCGCCCGGCGGCGTGCGCACCCACAGCGTGCGCTGCGGGAACGGGATCTCGATGCCGGCGTCGTCGAAGCGGCGCTTGACGCGTTCGTTGAAGGCGCGTCCCACCGCCCACTGCGCCCCGGCGCGGGTGCGGATGCGGGCCCGCAGCGTCACCGAACTGTCGAGGAACGCGGTCACGCCGTGCCAGTCGAGCGGGCCGATGATCTGGCTGCCGAAGGCCGGATCGGCCTTCACGTCGTCGAAGGCGCGGTGGACGGCGGCCTTGGCGGTCTCGATGTCCGAATCATAGGCGATGCCGAGTTCCGCGACATGGAAGGCGAAGCCGCGGTTGAAGTTCGACACCATGTCGACCGACGAGAACGGGATGACGTGGAACACGCCCGACAGGTCGCGCAGCGACACGGATCGGATCGTCAGCTTCTCGACCACGCCGCTGATCCCGCCGACCGTCACCACGTCGCCCACGTTGATGGCGTTCTCGAACTGGATGAAGATCCCGGTGATCACGTCCTGCACCAGCCGCTGCGCGCCGAAGCCGATGGCCAGCCCCACCACGCCGGCCGAGGCGATGAGCGGGGCGACGTCGAGCCCCAGGCTCGACAGGATCGACATGCCCGCCACCACCACCACCACGATGGTCATGGCGTTGCGCAGCAGCGTCAGCAGCGTCTGCTCGCGCGGGTCCGGGGCCACGGCGCCCGACGGGTTCAGCTTCCAGTCCACCCAGGACGCGACCGCCAGCCAGACCGCGAAGGCGAGGACCGCGGTGACGGCGATGTCCGCGATGGTCGGCACCAGATCATAGCCGAGCTGGCGCACCAGCGCGCCGCGCAGGTCGATCACCCCCGCCAGCCGCAGCGACAGCGCCACGGCCAGCACGAAGATGATGAAGCGCATCACGCCGAGGAAGCGCAGCAGGAAGGCGTTCACCCGGGTCTCGAGCAGCGGCAGCGTCTCGGTGACCGTCGCGGGGAACCGCACGCCCTGCCGCGCGCCCTTCGCCATCAGCGCGCTGAGCGCCGCCCCGGCGACCAGCACGCCCGCCACCTGGGCGCTGACCGTCAGCATCGGCCCGACCGCGCCCGACCGCGATACCGCCACGACGAACAGCGACACCAGCCACAGCAGCGCGGGCCAGTGCCAGACCAGCGCGCCGTAGCCGAGGATGCGCAGCGTGACGTCCCCCCCCTCGCCCGCGGCGCGCGTCCTCAGCCACAGCAGCGGCGCGCGGCGGTGCCGGATCACCAGCGCCATCGCCCAGAGCAGCGCGAGGCCGTAGACCACCACCTGCACCGCGCGTCCCGTGAACACCGAGACATTGGCGCTGACGACGGGCTCGACCAGCATCAGCCCGTAGCCCAGCAGCGCCGCGAGGCCGCCGAGCCGGCCGTTCCAGTAGCGCGCCGCCCCGTCGGTCAGCGGCGCGAAGCGCAGGCGGTCGCCGCGGGGGGCGAGCACGGCGGCGACCGCCGTCCTGATCGCGCCGACCATGAGGAAGGCGTTGAGGTAGAGCGACTGGTTGAGCGTCATGGTCCCGAGCGGCGGGAAGGCGAGGAAGGCCAGCGCATAGCCGATGCCCCAGGCCAGCATCACCGCGAGCAGGTCGACCCCGAAGGCGAGCCCCGCGCGCAGCATGGCGACCAGCGGACGCCCCGCCGCGGCGCCGTTGCCCAGCGCGCGCACGACCGGCCGCAGCGCCCGCCAGAGCAGCATCCAGGCGCCGACGGTCACGGCGAAGACGCTGGCGAGGCCGCGGGCCACGGCGAACAGCTGGTCCGGGTTCTCGCCCCGCACGAGCGCGGCGAGCCGGCGCTGCGTGGCGCCGAGGCCGTTGACGAACTCCGTCCAGGATTCGGCCAATTCCTCGAGCGTCTCCTGCGCATAGAGGGCGAGGCGGCGGACGACCATCTCCTCTCCCGCGAGGATCGCGGCGGCGGGGCCGGGGCCCGCGCCGAAGGACGGAGCTTCGGCCTGCGGCGCGGGCGCGGGCGCCGTCGCGGCGCCTGGCGCGGCGCCGGGCGCGGCCTCGAGATCGGCGATCAGCACCTCGCGGGCCGCGGGATCGCGCAGCAGCGCCGCGAGGGCGCGCAGCCGCTCCGCCCGGGCGGCCCCGTCGCCCCCCCCGCCATCCGCGCCGCCGGCCGCCGGCGCGTCCGGGCCGGCCTCGCCCGCGCCGGCCTCGCCAGCGCCGGCCTCGCCGGCCGTTCCCTCGCCGTCCGCGGCGTCGCCCGCCCCGGTCGCGGCCTCGGCGGCGCGCGGCGCGATCCCCGGGACGCCCTGCGCGAGCGCGGGCGGGGCCGACGGCAGCGACAGGACGATGGCGGCGCAGAGGGCCGCGAGCGCGCGAGGCAGGGGCATGGATGGCCTCTCCGGTGCGAAGGACGGACGGCGGGGCCCCCCTTCCTAGCCGCTCGCGCCGGCGAGGGCCACCCGCCGGCGCGATTGCATTCCCCCTTCCGCCGCGATAGGCGACCCGCTGTGCAGGGAAGGGCCGGGCCGGCAGGGGACGCGCGATGCGCAACTACCTCGATTTCGAGAAGGGCCTCGCCGAGCTGGAAGGCAAGGCGACCGAGCTGCGCGCGCTGGCCGCGCGCAACCCCGGCATGGACGTGACGGCCGAGGCCGAGCAGCTCGACGCCAAGGCCCGCAAGCAGCTGTCGGACCTCTATGGCGGCCTCGACGCCTGGGCCAAATGCCAGGTCGCGCGGCACCCCGACCGGCCCCATGCGCTGGCCTATGTCGAGGCGCTGTTCACCGAGTTCACGCCGCTGGCCGGCGACCGCGGCTTCGCCGAGGACCATGCGGTGGTCGGCGGGCTGGCGCGGTTCCAGGACCGCCCGGTGGTGGTGCTGGGCCACGAGAAGGGCCACGACACGAAAAGCCGCATCGCCCGCAATTTCGGCATGGCGCGCCCGGAGGGCTATCGCAAGGCGGTCCGCCTGATGGGGCTGGCCGACCGCTTCGGCCTGCCGGTGATCACGCTGGTCGACACGCCCGGCGCCTATCCCGGCAAGGGCGCGGAGGAGCGCGGGCAGGCCGAGGCCATCGCCCGCTGCACCGACGCCTGCCTGTCGCTCGGCGCGCCGCTGGTCGCCGTGATCATCGGCGAGGGCGGCTCGGGCGGCGCGGTGGCCTTCGCCACGGCCAACCGCATCGCGATGCTCGAGCACGCGGTCTATTCGGTGATCTCGCCCGAGGGCTGCGCCTCGATCCTGTGGAAGGACAGCGAGAAGATGCGCGAGGCGGCGGCCGCCCTGCGCCTGACGGCGCAGGACCTGCTGAAGCTGGGCGTGATCGACCGGATCGTGCCGGAACCGCTGGGGGGCGCGCAGCGCGCGCCGCTCGAGGCCGTGGCCGAGACCGGGCGCGCCATCGCGCAGATGCTGGCCGAGCTCGACGGCTTCGGCGCCGATGCGCTGCGCGCGGCGCGGCGGGCCAAGTTCCTCGCGATGGGCAAGCGCGGGCTAGCCTGATTCGCGGGCGTGCGGGCGCCCCGCGTTGGGAATTCATCAACCATGTCGCGGCCAGATGGCCCGCACGGGGGGCCGGGGCGATGCGCTTGGCGCTTTCGGCGCCGCAGCGTTATAAGCGCGGTCGGAACCCGGACGTCAGGGCCGGGGCAAGAGGCGGGCACCCATGTTCAGCGGCATCCTCGGCATGTTCTCGTCAGACATGGCGATCGACCTCGGCACGGCGAACACGCTGGTCTACGTCAAGGGCCGGGGGATCGTGCTCAACGAGCCCTCGGTGGTGGCCTACCACGTCAAGGACGGCCGCAAGGACGTGCTGGCGGTGGGCGAGGAGGCCAAGCTGATGCTGGGCCGCACGCCCGGCAGCATCCAGGCGATCCGGCCCATGCGCGACGGCGTCATCGCCGACTTCGACGTGGCCGAGGCCATGATCAAGCACTTCATCAAGACGGTGCACAAGCGCGGCAGCTTCGCCGCCCCCCTCGTCATCGTCTGCGTGCCCTACGGCGCGACGGCGGTGGAGGAGCGCGCCATCATGGAGAGCGTGCTGGCCGCCGGCGCGCGCAAGGCGCTGCTGATCCCCGAGCCGGTGGCGGCCGCCATCGGCGCGGGCATGCCCTTCGGCGACCCCACCGGCAGCATGGTGGTCGACATCGGCGGCGGCACCACCGAGGTCGCCGTGCTGTCGCTCGGCGACATCGTCTATGCCCGCTCCGTGCGCGTCGGCGGCGACAAGATGGACGAGGCCATCATCAGCTACCTGCGCCGCCAGCAGAACCTGCTGATCGGCGAGGCGACGGCCGAGCGCGTCAAGAAGGCCATCGGCACCGCCCGCATGCCCGAGGACGGGCGCGGCCTGTCGATGGACATCCGCGGCCGCGACCTGCTGAACGGCGTGCCCAAGGAGATCGAGGTCACCCAGGGCCAGATCGCCGAGGCGCTGGCCGAGACGGTGCAGCAGATCGTCGAGGCGGTGATGGTGGCGCTCGAGGCCACGCCGCCGGACCTCGCCGCGGACATCGTGGACCGCGGCGTGATGCTGACCGGCGGCGGCGCGCTGCTCGGGCGGCTCGACCAGGCGCTGCGCGAACAGACCGGCCTCGCGGTGACCGTGGCGGACGAGCCGCTGTCCTGCGTGGCGCTGGGGACGGGCAAGGCGCTGGAACACCGCGCGGCGCTGCGCCATGTTCTGAAGGACAGCGTCTGACGGGGAGGGCTGCCGCGTGGCGAGGCTGCGGGAGGACGCCGGCGCCGAGATGGCGCGCACGCTCCGCCGGATCGGCCTCGGGGCGCTGACGCTCGCCGGGCTGGCGCTGTTCGCGCTGTGGCGCATCGACAACCCGCGCATCGAGAGCGTGCGCATGGCCGCCGCCGACCTGATGGCCCCGTCCTTCGCGCTGGTGGCCAGGCCGGTCGCGGATCTGGCGGACCTGCTGCGCGACTGGGACCGCTTCCGCGCCGTCGACCGGCAGAACCGCGAACTGCGCCGCGAGATCGAGCGCCTGCGCGCCTGGCGCGAGACGGCGCAGACCCTCGAGCGCGAGAACGCGCGGCTGCGCGCGCTGAACCATGTCCGCCTGTCGCCGCGGCTCGCCTTCGCCACGGGCGAGGTGCTGGCCGATGCGCGCAGCCCCTTCGGCCGCAGCGTGCTGGTCAACATCGGGGCGCGCGACGGCGTCGAGCACGGCGCGGCGGCGATCGACGGCGCGGGGCTTGTCGGCCGGGTGGTGGGCGTGGGGGAACGGGTCAGCCGCATCCTGCTGCTGACCGACTACGACAGCCGCATCCCGGTGCGCGTGCTGCCCTCCGGCGTGCGGGCCATCCTGGCCGGCGACGCCACCGCCGCGCCGAGCCTCGCCTTCTTCGCCGGCGGCGAGGCGCTGCGGCTGGGCGACCGGGTGGTGACCTCGGGCGACGACGGGGTGCTGCCGCCCGACCTGCCGGTGGGGGTGGTCGCGGCGGTCGGCGACCGCGCGGCGCGGGTGCAGCTGTCGGCCGACACCGCGCGGCTGGAATTCCTGCGCGTTGTGCGGTGGCGGCGCGAGGTGCCGCTGGACGCGCCGGTCGAGCTGATCCTGCCCCCCGCGGCGCAGGGCGGCGGAGGCCCGGCGCCAGCCGGGGCGCCAGCCGGGGCGCCAGCCGGGGCGCCCGGGGGGGCGCCGTCCGCCGGCCGGTCCGGAGCGCGCATCGGCGGGGCGGGCTGACATGGCGTCGCGCGAACCGGCGGGGGTGCTGGGGCGGCTGGGCGGCGTCGCGCTGCTGCTCGCGCTCGGCTGGCTGGTGCTGGCGGCGGGCGCGGCCCCCCTGCCGCGCGGCGGCGGGCTGCCGCACGGCCCGGACCTGCTGCTGTGCGTGGCCGCGTTCTGGGCGGTGCGCCGGCCCCGCGAGGCCCCGGCCGCGGCGATCTTCGCGCTGGGGCTGGCGCGCGACCTCGTGGCGGGGGGGCCGCTCGGGGCCGGCGCGCTGGGCCTGCTGGCCGCCACCGAGGCGCTGCGGGCGCAGGGGCCGCTGCTGCGCCGCCGTGGCCTCGTGCTGGAATGGGGGGCCGCGGCGGGCGCGGCGGCGCTGTCGCTGCTGGTGTCCGCGGCGCTGGTGGCGGCCAGCCTCGCCCCGGCCCCCGACGCCGGGCCGCTGGTCGCCGCCTGGGGGGCCACGGCGATCGCCTACGGTCCTGCGGCGCTGCTGCTGCGCCACGGCCTGCGCCTGTCGACCCGGGCCGATCCCGCCGACGGCGACGCGATGTTCGGGCGAAGCCCGCGATGAGGCGCATCGGCTTCTCCCGCAGCGCCCGCGAGACGGCCGCGCGCGCCCCGTCGATCGGGCGGCGGGCCTTCGTGCTGACCTGCGGCCAGCTTGCCGTGATGGGCGGGCTGGCCTGGCGGATGCGCCAGCTCCAGATCGAGGAGGGCGAGGCCTTCCGGGCCATGGCCGAGAGCAACCGCGTCAGCGTGCGGCTGCTGCCCCCCGCGCGCGGCGAGATCACCGACCGCCACGGCCGCCCGCTGGCCGTGAACCGCCAGAACTTCCGCGTGCTGGTGATCCGCGAGCAGGCGGGAGACCCGGCCGGCACGCTCGACCGTCTGGCGCAGGTCATCCCCGTGTCGCAGGCCGACCGCGAGCGCGCGCTGCGCGAATTCGCCCAGAAGCGCGCTTTCGTGCCGGTGACGGTGGCCGAGCATCTCGACTGGGATGCCTTCGCCCGCGTCAACGCCAACGCCCCCGCCCTGCCCGGCGTGGTGCCGGAGGTCGGGCTGACGCGCCTCTACCCCGACGGCGCGGCGGTGGCGCATGTCACGGGCCATGTCGGCCGCGTCAGCCAGGCCGACCGCGAGGGCGAGGGCGGCGCCGACCCGCTGCTGATGATCCCCGACTTCCAGATCGGCAAGAACGGCGTCGAGCGCCTGATGGAGGGAGTGCTGCGCGGGCAGGCCGGGGCGCTGCGCCTCGAGGTCAACGCCGTGGGCCGGGTGATCCGCGAGATCGGCCGCGACCCGCCGGTGTCGGGCCGGGACCTGACGCTGACCATAGACCTCGACCTCCAGACCTACGCGATGCAGCGCATGGGCGGCGAGAGCGCGGCGACCGTGATGATGGAGGTGGCCACCGGCGACCTGCTGTGCCTCGCCTCGTCGCCGGGCTTCGACCCCAACCAGTTCGCCGTCGGCATCGGCCACGCCGCCTGGCAGGCGCTGCTGGACGACGACCACCGCCCGCTCGCCAACAAGACCGTCTCGGGCCAGTATCCGCCGGGCTCGACCTACAAGATGATCGTGGGCCTCGCCGCGCTGGAACGCGGCGTCATCGGCCCGCGCGAGACGGTGTTCTGCAACGGCGGCTACAACATCGGCGACCGGCGCTTCCACTGCTGGAAGCGCGGCGGCCATGGCCACATGGACGCGCGCGACGCGCTGAAGCAGTCCTGCGACGTCTACTACTACGAGGTCGCGCGCAGGCTGGGCATCGACGACATCTCGGCGATGGCCAACCGCCTCGGCTGCGGCGTGCGCCACGACCTGCCGCTGTCGGCGGTGCGCGAGGGGATCGCGCCGACGCGCGCCTGGAAGCGGGCGGCGCACGGCCAGCCCTGGCAGACCGGCGACACGCTGAACGGGGCCATCGGCCAGGGCTACACGCTGTCCACCCCCCTGCAGCTCTGCGTGATGACCGCGCGCCTCGCCGCCGGGCGGGCCGTCGCCCCGCGC
The DNA here is from genome assembly GCA_036770645.1 of Rubrimonas sp. GTDB lineage: Bacteria > Pseudomonadota > Alphaproteobacteria > Rhodobacterales > Rhodobacteraceae > Rubrimonas. The sequence continues at coordinate 15,851 of DAIPIU010000045.1, forward strand.
CTCGTGCGCGCCGTCGCGGGCGAACCCGTGCCGGCGCCGTCCTTCGACGGGCTCGGGCTGCGGCGCGCCAACCTCGAGCTGATGCGCGACGCGATGGCCGCGGTGGTCAACGAACAGCGCGGCACGGCGCGGTCGAGCCGCATCTACGACCCCGGCAACGCCATGGCGGGCAAGACCGGGACCAGCCAGGTGCGCCGGATCACCATGGCCGAGCGCGCCCGGGGGGTGCTGCGGAACGACCAGCTGCCGTGGAACCGGCGCGACCATGCGCTGTTCGTCGGCTACGCCCCGGCGCATGCGCCGCGCTATGCCGTCTCGGTGGTCGTCGAGCATGGCGGGGGCGGCTCGGCCGTGGCGGCCCCGATCGCGCGCGACGTGATGATGCGCGCGCTCTACGGGCCCGTGCCGCCGCTCGAGGCCTTCGCGCCGGCCGAGCGCGAGCGCATCCGCCTCGAGCGCGAACCGCCCGCCGCGGCCGAGCCGCCGTCGGCCGACGCGCCGCGGAGCCGGGCATGAGCGCGCGCCGCCCGTCGCTGGCGGGGCGGCTCGCCCGGTTCGACTGGGCCGTGGCCGCGCTGGTGCTGGCCATCGCCTGCACCGGCTTCCTGATGCTCTACACGGCCGCGGGCGGCAGCCTCGACCCCTGGGCCTCGCGGCAGATCGTGCGGTTCGGCGCGGGCTTCGCGGGGATGATCGTCATGGGCATGATCGACCTGCGCTGGTGGCGCATGGCGGCCGCCCCGCTCTACGCGCTGGGCCTGTGCCTGCTGGTCGCGGTCGAGGTCGCGGGCTCGGTCGGAATGGGGGCGCAGCGCTGGCTCGACCTCGGGGTGATCCAGCTCCAGCCGTCTGAGCTGATGAAGGTGCTGCTGGTGCTGGCGCTGGCGGCCTATTACGCGTGGCTGCCGGTCGAGAACGTCTCGCGCCCGCTGTGGCTGCTGCCGCCCATCGCCATCACCGCCCTGCCCGTGGCGCTGACGCTGGCGCAGCCCGACCTCGGCACGGCGATGCTGATGCTGGCCGGGGCGGGCGCGATGGTGTTCCTCGCCGGCGTGCACTGGCTCTACTTCGCGACCGGCGCGGGCGTCGCCGGCGGGGCGATCTGGGCGGTGATGGCCTCGCAGGGCACGTCCTGGCAGCTGCTGGCCGACTACCAGTACCGGCGCATCGCGGTGTTCCTCGACCCCACGCTCGACCCGCTGGGCGCGGGCTACCACATCACCCAGGCCAAGATCGCGCTGGGCTCGGGCGGGCTGTCGGGGCGCGGCTTCATGGAGGGCACGCAGTCGCGGCTGGATTTCCTGCCGGAGAAGCACACCGACTTCATCTTCACCATGCTGGCCGAGGATTTCGGCTTCGTCGGCGGCATGGCGCTGCTGGCGCTCTATCTGCTGGTGCTCGCCTTCTGCCTCGCCTCGGTTATCGCGAACCGCGACCGTTTCGGCGCGCTGCTGACCGCGGGGGTGGCCGCGACTTTCTTCTTCGCCTTCGCGGTCAACATCGCCATGGTGATGGGCCTGACGCCGGTGGGGGGCAAGCCGCTGCCGCTGGTCTCCTATGGCGGGTCGTCGATGATGGTCACCCTGTTCGCCTTCGGGCTGGCGCAGAGCGCCCATGTGCACAGGCCGCGCGAATGACCGCGCCGCAGGTGCTGCTGTCCGCGCCGGACGCGCCCGCCTGGCGCGCGGCGATCCTCGACGCCGCCGCGGCGGAGGGCCTCGCGCTCGACCTGCGCACGCCGGACCAGCCGCATGAACCCGCCGCGGTGCGCTATCTCGCCATCGCGCCGACCGGCCCGCTGCGGGACGCGGGGGCCTATGCGGGCCTGCGCGCGGCGTTCAGCCTGTGGGCCGGGGTCGAGCGGCTGCTCGCGATGCCCATGCCGCCGGGCATCCCGCTGTGCCGGATGGTGGATCCCGGCCTGCGCGAGGGGATGCGGGACTACGTCGTGGGCCATGCGATGCGCCTGCATCTCGGCCTGCATGCCCCGCCGACGGACGCGGGATGGGGCGCGCCGGTCGCCCCGCTGGCGCGCGAGCGCTGCGTGGCGGTGCTGGGCCTCGGCGAGATGGGCGGGACGGCGGCGCTGGCGCTGGCGGGCCTCGGCTTCCGCGTCGTCGGCTACAGCCGCACGCCGCGCGCCCTGCCCGGCATCGACTGCCGCCACGGCCCCGACGGGCTGCGCGCGGCGCTGGCGCTGGCCGACATCGTGGTGTCCCTGCTGCCGCGCACCCCCGACACCGAGGGCCTGCTGGATGCGGCGGCCTTCGCGGCGATGCGGCCGGGCGCGGCGCTGATCAACGCCGGCCGCGGCGAGGCGGTGGACGACGCCGCGCTGCTGGCCGCGCTCGACGCCGGGCGCCTGTCGCACGCCACCCTCGACGTGTTCCGGACCGAACCGCTGCCGCGCGACCACCCGTTCCGCCGCCATCCGCGCGTGACGGTCACCCCCCATGTCGCCGCGCCGACCCGGCCGCGGACGGCGGCGCCGGCGCTGGTCGCGCAAATCCGGCGCGCCGAGACCGCGCAGCCCCTGTTGCATGTTGTCGACAGGCGTCGCGGGTATTAGGTCGACACGCAGGACAGTGGGAGTGGCGAAGCATGGATGGCGGTCGCGTCTCGGGCGGCGGGCACGAGCCCGAGCGGCAGACCGAGGGCTTCATGCCCCGCTGGCGCAAGAACTTCCTGACCGGCCTCGTCCTCGTCGGCCCGGTCTACGTCACCGGCTGGCTGCTTTGGACGGGCATCAGCTTCGTGGACAGCAAGGTCGAGCGGCTGCTGCCGGCGCAGTACAACCTGCAGACCTACATCAACATCCCGGGCTACGGCCTCGTGGTGTTCGTGGTTTTCACCGCGGTGATCGGCGCGCTGGCCAAGAACCTCGTCGCCGTGCGGCTGATCCGCTGGAGCGAGATGGCGCTGGACCGCCTGCCCATCGTGCGGACCCTCTACAACGGCCTCAAGCAGATCGCGGAAACCGTTCTGACACAATCGAAATCTTCGTTCAAGAAGGCCTGCCTGATCGAGTATCCCCGCAAGGGCCTCTGGGCGATGGCCTTCATCTCGAGCGAGGTCGGGAGCGAGGTGAACGACCGCGTCGGCGGCGAGGTGGTGACCGTGTTCCTTCCCACCACCCCGAACCCGACCTCGGGCTTCCTGCTGTTCGTGCCGCGCGAGGACGTGATCGAACTCGACATGACCGTCGAGGAGGCGGCGAAGCTGGTGATCTCGGGCGGGCTCGTGGCCCCGCCCCGGCGGCCGCGGCGCGTCGATGCCATCGCCCCCGGCGCCCCCCGTGCCGACGAGGCGCCGGCCATCGTCGCGGTCGGCGGATAGCTCAGTCCGGACCGGGATCGAACCACCACATCTCGGGGGCCCAGCCGATCCAGTCGCCGTAAAGCGGCAGGCGGACGGGATGGCGCAGCGCGGCGGCATGCGCGATCCAGCTTTCGGGCGCGTGCCAGAACGGGATCACATGGTTGCCGGCCGACAGCGCGCGATCGAGCGCGCGCGCGGCGGCGGCGAAGTCGCCCGGGTCGGTCGCCAGCAGCAGGGCGTCGATGGCGGCCTCGACCGCGGCGCTGTCGACGCCCATGTAGTTGCGGGTTCCCGGCATAGTCACGCCGCTGCGGCCCCAGTAGAACCGCTGTTCGTTGCCGGGCGACAGCGACAGGCCCCAGCGATTCACGATCATGTCGAAGTCGTAATCGTTCAGCCGCGCCTGATGCTGGGCCTGATCGACGGTGCGCACGGCCGCATCGATGCCGAGCTGCGCCAGCGCGTCGCGGAACACGCCCGCGATGCGCTCCTCGGCGCTGCTGGCCAGCAGGATCTCGAAGGCGAAGGGCTCGCCGCGCGCGTTGCGGAGCGCGCCGCCGGTCACGACCCAGCCGGCCTCCTCCAGCAGCTGCGCGGCCAGCCGCAGGTTGCGGCGGTTGCGCTGGTCCCCCTCGGCGCTCGGCGGCTCGTGCGCCGCATCCAGCGCGCCCGGCGGCAGGCTGTCGGCGAAAGGCGCGAGGATCTCGCGCTCGCGCCCTTCCGCCGCCCCGGCATGCGCCAGCGGCGAGTTGTCGAAATAGCTGCCGATGCGCGCGTAGGCGCCGTTGAACATCGTCTCGTTGATCCACTCGAAGTTGAAGGCCAGCGTCAGCGCCCGGCGCACCCGGATGTCGGCGAACAGCGGCCGCCGCGCGTTGAACACGAAGCCGTACATGCCGGTCGGGCGCTGGTGCGGGATCTCGGCGCGGCGGATCGCGCCCTCGACCGCGGCGGGGAAGTCATAGCCCTCGGCCCAGCGCACCGGATCCGTCTCGCGGAAAAAGTTGATGATCCCCGCCTTCAGCGCGTCGAACTGCGCCTGCCCGTCGCGGAAATACTCGACGCGGATCTCGTCGACATTGTTGCGGCCGGCGTTGAACGGCAGGTGCCGCCCCCAGTAGACCGTGTCGCGCGCCAGGGTCAGGAAGCGCCCCGGCTCGAACTCCCCGACGACATAGGGGCCCGAGCCGATGATGGGCTCGAGCGACGGCTCGGCGAAGTCGCGCCCCTCCCACTGCGCCTTCTTGAACACCGGCGCGAGGCCGAGGATCAGCGGGGCCTCGCGGTCGGGTTCGGCGAAGGTGAATCGCACCGTCAGCGGACCGCGGGGCTCGATGGTCGCCACCTTGTTCCAGACGCTGCGGAAGCTCGGGCGGCCGTCGCGCGCCAGCATCTCCATCGAGTGCACGACGTCGTCCACGGTGACCTGCGCGCCGTCCGAGAACCGCGCCTCGGGGCGCAGCGTGAACTCGACCCAGGATCGGTCGGGCGGGGTCTCGACCGATTCGGCCAGCAGGCCGTAGAGCGCGAAGGGCTCGTCCCAGTTCCGGCCGAGCATCGATTCGACCGTATGGGCGCGGATCTCGGCCGGGGCGCGCCCGCGCAGGATCCAGGGGTTGAGGCTGTCGAATCCGCCGACGGCCCCGATGATGAAGCGCCCCCCCTTCGGCGCATCGGGGTTGGCATGGGGCAGATGGGCGAAATCGCGCGCCAGCGCCGGTTCGCCGTGCATGGCGATGCCGTGCGCGGGCTGGGCGAGGCCCGGGACGGCGCAGGCCAGCAGCGCGGCGAGGGCCGCGACCGACAGCCGCGCGCAGATAAGGCTTGCCTGCCAACGCGCCATGGCGCATCCTTCACGCACTGCTCGATAGGTTTTCTGCCTGTAGGAAACCTGCCTCAATCGACTTTGCGCCCCCGCAAGGGGGCGTTTTTTTTTGGCGTCGGTCACGGCGTTCACGGCAGGCGATCCTCAAGGCTGCGTCGCCCGGAGGATCGGTGCGCCCTCCGGCGGAATCGAGGCGCAGGGCCGCGCGATGGTCCCGCCGCGGCAGCCGTGGCGGTCAGCCGGGGCGAAGGGCCCTGCGGCCCCTCCCGCCGCCCCGGCATCGACGGCCGGGGCCCGCCCGGGCCATGCGCGGGGGATGGCGCGGCACCCGCGCCGGGCGGCGCCGGGCCGCCCGCTTGCCGTCCGGGCGCGCGCGGCGCCGGGCCGGCGCGGCGCATCTGCCCAGCCTCGCGCCTCGCGGTCCGGCATGCCCTCTATCCCCTGCATCCTCGGTCCGATACCTACCGGAGGACGACCATGATGGCGAGGCGCCCCATGCCCGATCCCGCCCGCGCCCCACTGACGCGCAGCCTCGTCGACGACGGGCCGCCGCCGCCCTGCCCGGCCCGGTTCAACCTCGCCGCCCATGCGCTGTGGGCCGGCCAGGACCCCGCGCGAACCGCCCTGACCGTCGCCGGCCCCGACGGCGCCGCGCGCGAGGCCTGGACCTACGCGGCCCTGCGCGACGCCGTGGGCCGCACCGCCGGCGGCCTGCGCGCGGCGGGCCTTCGGCCGGGCGACCGGGTGATGCTGCGGCTTGGCAACAGTTCGGATTTCCCCGTGCTGTTCCTCGCCGCCATCGCCGCGGGCGGCGTCGCCGTCCCGACCTCGGCGATGCTGTCGCGCGACGAGGCGCTGTTCGTCGCCGCCGATTCCGGCGCGCGCTTCGTGGCTGCGGACGACGCGCTGCGCATCGAGGGGCCGGGCTTCGCGACGCTCGGCCCCGGGGCGCTGGCCGAGCTGCGCCGCGCGGCCCCCCTCGCCCCCGCCGACACGGGCGCCGACGACCCGGCCTTCGTGGTCTACACCTCCGGCTCCTCCGGCCGGCCCAAGGGCGTGGTGCACGCCCAGCGCGCCGCCTGGGCGCGGCGGATGATGTGGCGCGGCTGGTACGGGCTCGGGCCAGGCGATGTGATGCTGCATGCCGGGGCCTTCAACTGGACCTACACGCTGGGGGCCGGGCTTCTCGACCCCTGGGGGGCGGGCGCGGCCACCGTCATCTACGACGGCCCGCGCGACCCCGGGGTGTGGGCGCGGCTGGCCGCCCTGCACGGCGCGACGCTTTTCGCAGCCACGCCCGGCGTCTACCGCCAACTCCTCAAATACGGCGAGAACGTCGCCGAGGGCTTCGCCGCCCTGCGGCACGGCCTGTCGGCGGGCGAGACGCTGGTGGATTCGCTCGCCGCCGCCTGGACGGCCGAGACCGGCAAGCCGATCTTCGAGGCGCTGGGGATGAGCGAGATCTCCACCTACGTCTCCGCCTCGCCCGACACCCCGCGCCGCGCCGGGCGCGTCGGCCGCCCGCAGCCGGGCCGCCGCGTGGCGGTGCTGCGCCCCGGGACCGACGCGCCCGCGCCCATCGGCGAGACGGGCGAGCTCGCCGTCTCGCGCCGCGACCCCGGGCTCATGCTCGGCTATCAGGGCGACCCCGCCGCCACCGCCGCCGCGATGCGCGGCGAATGGTTCGTCACCGGCGACCTCGCGGCGATGGATGCCGACGGCTACATCGCCTATGGCGGCCGCGCCGACGACCTGATGAACGCCGGCGGCTACCGCGTCGCGCCGGAGGAGGTCGAGGCGGCGCTCGGCGCCCACCCCGCCATCCGCGAGGCCGC
>DAIPIU010000104.1:0-5369 GCA_036770645.1 Rubrimonas sp.
GAGATCTCGCAGGCGGTGATGATGGCGGGGATGTTGAGGTAGGATTGCTGGGCCGGCGGCGGGCCGATGCACACGCTCTCGTCGGCCAGCCGCACATGCATGGCGTCGGCGTCGGCGGTCGAGTGCACGGCGACGGTGCGGATCCCCATCTCGCGGCAGGCGCGGTGGATGCGCAGCGCGATCTCGCCGCGGTTGGCGATCAGGATCTTGCCGAACATGGACCCGCTCACTCGATGATCATCAGGGGCGCGCCGTACTCCACGGGCTGACGGTCCTCGACGAGGATGCGCCGCACCACGCCGCCGCGCGGGGCGGGGATCTGGTTCATGGTCTTCATCGCCTCGACGATCAGCACGGTCTGGCCCGCGTCCACCGTGTCGCCAACGCGCACGAAGGCCGCCGCGCCGGGCTCGGGCGCGAGGTAGACCGTGCCGACCATGGGCGAGGCCACGGCGCCGGGATGCGCCGCGGGGTCCTCGGACGGGGCCGGGGCGGCGGCGGCGGGGGCCGCGGCGACGGGGACGGGCAGGTGCAGCGGCGCGGGCGCGGCGGCCGCGGCGACGGTGCGCGTCAGCCGCACCGACAGCCGCTCGTCCTCGCCATAGGCGCGCGTGACCTCGATCTCGCTGAGCTCCGTCTCGCGCAGCAGTTCGGCGAGCGCGCGGATGAAGGCCGTGTCGTCGCTGCTCGGGGTCTTGGTCATCCGTCCGCTCTCCGCGAGGGCGCGCCGGGGCGCTGGCGGCCCGGGCGGGGCCGCGTGTATACGCCCGATGCTGCGCCGCGCCAAGCGAGCGCGCGCAAGGCGGTCAACCGCGCGCCGCCGCCACGAGCTCGCGCAGGCGGTCGGCCTGGACGTAGCCGCGCACCACCTGGTCGCCGATCACGAAGGCCGGCGTGCCGTTCACCCCCAGCGCCGTCGCCAGCGCCCGCGTGCGGGCGAGGTTGCGCTCGATGGCCGGGTCCTCCATCGCTGCGCGCAGCGCCGTCTCGTCGAGACCCTCGGCGACGGCCAGCCGCATGACCGCCGCCTCGTCGAGCCTGCCCTTGAACAGCATCAGGGCGTCGTTCAGCCGCCAGTAGGCGGCCGGGTCGATCGAGGCCGCCGCCATCGCCGCCCGGCTGGCGAACAGCGATTCCGGCCCGAGGATCGGGAATTCCTTCACCACCAGCCGCACGCCCCCGTCCGCCGCCATCACGTCGCGGGTGATCGGGTGCGCGGCCTTGCAGTAGCCGCAGCGATAGTCGGTGAACTCGACGATCACCACGTCGGCGTCGGCGGGGCCGATGCTCTGGCTGAAGCCGTCGGCGAACAGCGCCTCGGCGTTCGAGGCCAGCAGGCCGGTGTCCTGCGCCGCCTGCTCGGCCTCGCGCCGCGCCTCGAGCACGGCCAGCGCCTCGAGCAGCAGCTCGGGGTTCTCGAGAAGGTAGGACCGGATGCGCCCGTCCACGGCCGCCTGCTGGTCGGCGGTCAGCGCCTCCTGCGCGGGGGCGGCGGCGGCGGCGGCCAGGGCCGCGGCGAGGGTCAGGGCGGCGCCGGCGCGACGCAGGGTGGCGGGGATCATGGGTCGGGTCCTTTCAGTTCACCGAAAGCGCGGCGGCGGCGGCGATGTCGTCCGCCCGTATCCACCCGGGCGAGCCGCGGGGCAACAGGTCGAGCGCCCGCTGCGCCAGCCGCCCCGCGTCGCGCAACTGGCCCTGCAGCGCCAGCCGCTCGGCCGTCGCCAGCGCGGCGAGCCCGTCCTGCCCGCTGCGCGCATAGGCGGTGGCGAGGTCGCGCAGCACGCCGGCCTCGCCCGGGTCGTCGCGCACGGCGCGTTCGAGCACGGCGATGGCCTCGGCCTCCGACCCGCCGCCGGCAAGCAGCGCGCGCCCGAGGCCCCCCGCCAGCAGCGCCTCGTCCGGCGCGAGCGCCACGGCGCGGCGATAGGGCGCGATGGCCTCCGCGGGGCGGGCGGCCTCGAACAGGATCTGGCCGCGCAGGGCGTAGTAGAACGGGTCGTCCGGGCGCAGCGTCTGGAGCCGATCCATGACCGCGAGCGCGCCATCCGCGTCGGCCAGCCGGTGCAGCGCGATGGCGCGGCGGTAGAGGTTCGGCTCGCTGTCGGGGTCCGGCGCGGTGCCGGCGCGGTCGAGGACGGTCTCCGGGCGGCCGAGGAAGCCGTCGAGCTTTGCCCGCATCCGGTCGTGCCAGTAGGCATGCTCGGGGTCGAAACGGGCACCGAGCGCCGGGCTCGCCGCGACGCGGCGCTCGAGCAGCGCGATCCGCTCCGAGGACAGGGGGTGGGTCTGGGCGTAGGGGTCGATCCGGCTGGTCGCGAACACCTCCTGCCCCTTGAACTGGCGCAGCACGACCAGCATGCCCTCGGGGTCGATGCGGGCGCGGGTCAGGTAGTCGACCGCGGCCTGGTCGGCAGCCGCCTCCTCGGCGCGCGAGAAGGCCAGCATCGCGCGCTGCATCGCCGAGCTTCCCCCCAGCGCCGCCGCGGCGCCGAGCTCGGGCGACCCTGCGGCCGCCGCGGCGGCGACGGCGGCGAGCGTGGCGAGCAGCGCGGGCCCCGAGAACTCGCGCGCCGCCACCTGCCGGCGCGCGAGGTGCCCGCCGGTGATGTGCCCGGTCTCGTGGGCGATCACGCCCGTCAGCGCCTCGGGGCGGTCGAAACGCTGGATCAGCCCGGTGGTGAACACCATGTTCCGGCCGCCGGCGACGAAGGCGTTGGGCGCGGGATCGAGCAGCACGAAAAGCCGCACCGAGGCCGGCGGCACGCCTGCGGCCTCGAAGACGGGGCGGGCCAGCATCGCCACGGTGCGCTCGATCTCGGCGTCGCGGATCACCGTGCGCGCGGCTGCCGGGGCCGCGGCGAGGGCGGCCAGCGCGAGGGCGGCGATCAGCCTTGGCAGCAGGCCCATCGGCGGCGGTTCTCCGTTGCGCGGGCGGGCCGTCTGGACCCATGGATGGCGCGGGGGCGGGCGCGGCTGCGTGCGCCCCATGCCAAAGAGGGGGGTTCCCGATGCGAATTTCAACCCGGGGCGCGGTCGACGCCTTCATCGCGCTGGAGGTGATGGAGGCCGCGCGCCGCCGCGAGGCCGCGGGAGCCGACATCGTGCGCATGGAGATCGGCCAGCCCGGCACGCCCGCCCCGCGCGCCGCGCGAGAGGCCGCGGCGGCGGCGATGGCCGCGACGCCGCTGGGCTACACCGTCGCGCTGGGCCTGCCCGCGCTGCGCGAGCGCATCGCGCGGCGCTACCGCGAGCGGCACGGCATCGAGGTCTCGCCCGCCCGCATCGCCGTCACCACCGGGGCCTCGGGCGGCTTCCTGCTGGCGGCGCTGGCGCTGTTCGACGCGGGCGACCGGGTGGCGCTGCCCGAACCCGGCTATCCCGGCTATCGCAACATGCTGCGGGCGCTCGACATCGCCCCGGTCCGGCTGGCGGTGGGCGCGGCGACGCGATTCCAGCCCGATGCGCGGATGCTGGCCGATGCGGGGCGCGGCGGGCGGCTGGCCGGCGTGGTGGCGGCCAGCCCCGCCAACCCGACGGGCGCGGCGCTGTCGCGGACGGCGCTGGCCGACCTGATCGAGGAATGCCAGCGCATCGGCGCGAGTTTCATCTGCGACGAACTGTATCATGGCGTCGAATACGGACCGCCCACCCCGTCGGCACTGGAAATCTCGTCCGATGTCGTGGTGATGAACAGTTTCTCCAAGTATTTCTCGATGACGGGCTGGCGCGTGGGCTGGATGGTGGCCCCCGAACCGGTGATCGCGGCGGTCGAGCGGCTGTCGCAGAACCTCGCGATCTGCCCGCCCCATCCCGGGCAGGTGGCCGCGCTCGCCGCGCTCGATGCGGACGCGGAGCTCGACGGCCATGTGCGCGACTATGCCGCGAACCGCGCGCTGCTGCTCGATGCGCTGCCGCGCCTCGGCTTCGCCGACATCGCGCCCTGCGACGGGGCCTTCTACCTCTGGGCCGATGTCTCGGCCCTGACCGACGACAGCCGGGAGTTCTGCGCGCGGATGCTCGCCGAGGCCGGCGTCGCCGCCACCCCCGGCGTCGATTTCGACCCCCTGGCCGGGCAGAGCCGGGTGCGCTTCAGCTTCGCGGGTCCCGGCGCGCGCATCGCCGAGGGCGTGCGCCGCCTGCAGGGCTGGCTGGGCGGCTGACCGCCGCGGCGGACCGCGGCGGTTCGGTGGGCGCCGCCGCGGTCGAAGGCCCGGGGCGCGCGGGCGTCAGCGCGCGCCGAAGTTCCACCAGCCGCTGCGCTTGGGGCGCGGCGGTTCCGCGGGCGCGGGTTCGGCCGCCGCCGCCTCCGGGATCGCCGGTTCGGAGACGTGCTCGGCCACGGCCTGCGGCTGCGCCGCCGCGGCGGACGCCGCGACCGGGGGGTGCCCGGCGCGTTCGGGCGGGTCCGTCGGCTCGGCCGCACCGGTCGGCGGCGCGTCGGCGGCCGGGCCGGGGTCGGCCGCAGCCGGGGCCGTGCCGTCGATCTCCGCGAGGTCGCGTTCGACGGTCGCGCCATCCGCCTCGCCGTCGTCGAACACCGCCCGGCCGGCGTCGCGCGGGTCGGCGTCGTCGGCCTCGTCGAGGTCGACGATGGCCATGCCGTCCGGCGCGGCGCGGGCGTCCGAGCCGTCGCCGTCGGCGTCGCGGCGCCGCTTCTTGCCGCCGCGCTTGCCGCGCCGCCGCTTGGCCCGCGCCGCCTCGTCGGCGGCGCCGTCCTCGCCGCGCTCGTCCGCCGGCGCGTCCGCGGTCCCGGCCTCGCGGCGCGCCGGCGCGGGGCGGGCCTCGCGGCGCGCCCGGGGGGCGGTCTCGGGTTCGGCGGCCGCCTCGTCCGGCCCGGAATCGGCCTCGGCGTCGCGGGGATCGTCGAGGCTCGCATAGGTCGAGGAGGCGCTGATGGTGGCGGACGGCGCCTCGGGGGTCGGCCGCGAGGCGACCTTCAGCCGTTCCAGCCGGTGGTCGGGGCTGATCAGCGCGGGGTCGCCCTCGATCACCACGCCCATGCCGTAGCGCGCCTCGATGGCGGCGACGTGCTCGCGCTTCTGGTTCAGGATGAAGTTCGCGACCGAGACCGGCGCGAGCACCTTCACCTCGCGCGAGCGGCGCTTGACGCCCTCCTCCTCGACCTCGCGCAGGATCGACAGCGCGAGGCTGTCGGCCGAGCGGATCAGCCCGGTGCCGTGGCAGTGCGGGCAGGGCGCGGTCGAGGCCTCGAGCATGCCCGGCCGCAGCCGCTGGCGCGACAGCTCCATCAGGCCGAAGGCCGAGATGCGGCCCATCTGGATGCGGGCGCGGTCGTTCTTGAGCCGGTCCTTCATCCGCTTCTCGACCGCGGCGTTGTTGCGCCGCTCGTCCATGTCGATGAAGTCGAT
>DAIPIU010000105.1:0-5340 GCA_036770645.1 Rubrimonas sp.
GCCGGTGTCGTCGATGGCGACGAAGGTGAAGAGGGCGGAGGTGACCTTCTCCAGCGCGCCGACGCGGTTGCGCAGCACCCAGGCGGCGATGCGGATGCCCATGGAGGTGCGGCCGACGCGCTCGACGTCGGCGTAGATCGACAGCACGTCGCCCACCGAGACCGGGCGGATGAAGGACAGCGCGTCGATGGCCACCGTCGCGACGCGGCCCTGCGCGCGCGCGCCGGCGGCGATGCCGCCCGCGAGGTCCATCTGCGCCAGCACCCAGCCGCCGAAGATGTCGCCGTTCACGTTGGTGTCGCCGGGCATGGCCAGCGTGCGCAGGGCCAGATGGCCGCGGGGCTGCTCGGGCGCGTCGGTCATGGCGGGCTTGTCCCCTGCGCTGTGCGTCGCCGGCCAGCCTAGCCGCGGCGCGGGGGGTTGCCTACGCCAAAGGCACGACGCGGCCGCCCTCCAGCGTCACGATGCGGTCCATGCGGCGGGCCAGATCCGGGTTGTGGGTGGCGATCAGGGCCCCCGCCCCTTCCCCGCGCACCGCGTCCAGCAGCACGGCGAACACCGTCTCGGCGGTGGCGGGGTCGAGGTTGCCCGTGGGCTCGTCGGCCAGCAGCAGCCGCGGGCGGTTGGCGAGCGCGCGGGCGATGGCGACGCGCTGCCGCTCGCCCCCCGACAGCGCGGCGGGGCGGTGGTCGCGGCGGGCGGCCAGCCCCAGCCCGTCGAGCAGGGCGCGCGCGCGCTCGGCCGCCGCGCGGCGGGGGACGGCCGCGGCCCATTGCGGCATGGCGACGTTCTCGAGCGCCGAGAATTCCGGCAGCAGGTGGTGGAACTGGTAGACGAAGCCGATGGCGGCCCGGCGCAGCGCGGTGCGCCCGGCATCGTCCAGCCCCACCGCCTCCCTGCCCCCGATGCGGACGGAGCCGCCGTCGGGCGCATCCAGCAGCCCGGCGATGTGCAGCAGCGTGGATTTGCCCGCGCCGGAGGGGGCGACCAGCGCCACGATCTCGCCCCGCGCGACGGTCAGCGCGGCGTCGCGCAGCACGTCGATGCGCGACGGCCCGTCGCCGTAGCCGCGCGCGACGCCGGCGAGCGACAGCGCCTCAGTCATGGCGCAGCGCCTCGACGGGGTCGAGCCGGGCGGCGCGCCAGGCGGGGTAGAGCGTGGCGAGGAAGGACAGGCCCAGCGCGAGGCCCGCCGCGCCCGCCACGCTGCCCGCCCGCAGCGTGGCGGGCACCCTGGACAGCACGCGGGTGGCGGGGTCCCAGATCGAGCCGCCGGTCAGCGCCTCGACCCAGCCCTGGATGGCCTCGATGTTCAGGACGAACAGCACCCCGAGGCCGACGCCCAGCGCGGTGCCCACGACGCCGATGGCGGCGCCGCACAGGAAGAACACCCGCAGCACCGCGCCCCGCGTCAGCCCCATGGTGCGCAGGATGCCGATGTCGCGCCCCTTGTCCTTCACCAGCATGATCAGCCCCGAGACGATGTTGAGCGCGGCGACCAGGATCACCATGGCGAGGATGATGAACATGGTGACGCGCTCGATGCGCAGGGCGTCGAGGAAGGCGCCGTTCTGCTGGCGCCAGTCCCACAGGGTGACCGCGCCGGGGAAGGCGGCGCGCAGGTCGGGCAGCAGGGCGTCGAGGTCGTCTGGGCGGTCGAGCATGATCTCGACGCCGTCCGCCCGCCCCTCCTTCTCGAGGTAGAGCTGCGCGAGCTCGATCGGCATGAACAGGAACACCCGGTCGTAGTCGTGCATGCCCACCCGCACCACCATGCGGACCGGATAGCTGCGCGCCTTGATCGAGCGGCCGAAGGGCGTGGACAGGCCCTGCGGCGAGATCAGCGTGACGCTGTCGCCCACCGTCAGCCCCAGCGCCTGCGCCAGCCCCGCCCCCAGCGCCACGCCGTCGGTCAGCGCCGCCACGTCGCCCAGCGCCTCCTCCGGCTCGGCCAGCGCCGGCAGGGTGGCGAGATCGGCCGGCGCATAGGCGCGGATCAGCGCCCCGGCGCTGCCCGCGGGCCCCGAGGCCATCACCTGCCCCTCGACGATGGGCGCGGCGCGGGCGACGCCGGGCATGGCGCGCAGGCGGGCGAGCGTGTCGGGCAGGTCCGCGAAGGCGCCGCCGCGGTCCAGCGCCATGACATGGGCGTTGACCCCGAGGATGCGCTTCACCAGTTCGTCGCGGAAGCCGCCCATCACCGCCATCACGATCACCAGCGTCGCCACGCCCAGCATGATGCCGGCCAGCGAGAAGCCGGCGATGGCCGAGACCGCGCGCTCGCGGCTGCGCGCGCGCAGGTAGCGGCCGGCGATCACCCATTCGTGGCGCGCGAAGGGGGCGGTGCCGCGGGCGGGATCGGGCGTCATGGGCTGTGTTCCGGAACGACGGAGCGGCGGGACCGGCGTCCCCGGCGCGCTGGCTAGCATCCGGCGCGACGCGGCGAAAGCGGGGCGGCCCCGCCGCATCCGTGCCGCAGTGCGGCAAAATCGGCGGCAACCGCGCCGCGCTGCGGCATCGGGCTGGAAAGATGCCGGCGCATGCGCTATGCACGCCCCATGGGACGCGCGACAGGCACCATTTCCGAGACGCTCTGCGCTACGGCGAAATACCCGATCGGACAGGTCGTGCGCCATCGGGTCTATCCGTTCCGCGGCGTCATCTTCGACGTGGACCCGGTGTTCGCCAACACCGAGGAGTGGTGGAACTCGATCCCCGAGGAGGTCCGGCCCTCGCGCGATCAGCCATTTTATCATCTTTATGCCGAGAACGAGACAAGCTACTATGTTGCCTATGTGTCGGAGCAGAATCTTGTGCCCGACGACACCGGCGATCCGGTCGACCATCCGGACGTCGAAGAGAAATTCGGCGACCTGAGCGAGGGTCGCTACACGCTTCACGCCGAGCTGCGCAATTGATGGCGGCATTGACGGTCCGGTAACCCGGCCGCGCGGACCGTGCGTGCCCGGACGGACGGAGGGTCTTCGGCGGCATGGACGGATCGACCACCGCAAGGGACGGCGCAGCGGCGATCGCGGGCGTGCACCTGTGGTGGTGGACGGCGCGCGGCCGCGCCATCGGCTGGGAGGGGGGCGCCGACGCCCTTCTGGGGGGGCCTCCCCCCGGGGGCCTGGCCGCCCTGCTCGACCGCCTCGACCCCGCCTCGCGCGCCGCTGCCCGGCGGGCGGGGCGGCAGGCGCTGCGCAGCGGCGCCGCGTTCGATCTCGAACTGCGCATGGCCGGGCCCGAAGGGCGCTGGCTGCGCGTGATCGGGCGGCCGGAACCGAGCGGCGGGCGGCCGCTGCGCGTGGTCGGGACGGTGCAGGACACCGACCGCCACAAGCGCGCCGACATCGAGCAGCTGCGCCGCTGCGCCCGGTTCGAGGCGATCTTCGACAGCGTCGACGCGGTGGTGTTCATCAAGAACCGCGACGGCGTGCTGCTGGCCGCAAACCGCAAGTACCGCGAGGGCGCGGGCCGCGAGGACGTGGTCGGGCGCACCGATCACGACCTGTATCCGCCGGCGGTGGCCGACGGGCTGCGGGCGCGCGATGTCGAGATCTTCCGCAGCGGCCTGCCCTTCACCGGCGAGGAGCACGTGACGCTGGCGAGCGGCGCATCCGTCGTCTACCTGTCCTCGAAATTCCTGATCGCCGATGCCGCCGAGGGCGACATGGTGCTGTGCGGCATCGCCACCGACATCACCGCCGAGCGGCGCCTGCAGGCCGAGCTTGAGGCCAGCCGCAAGGCGGCCGAGGCGGCGAACGAGGCCAAGTCGCAGTTCCTCGCCACCATGAGCCACGAGCTGCGCACGCCGATGAACGGCGCGCTGGGCATGCTGAGCCTGCTGCTCGCCAGCCCGCTCGAGCCCCGCCAGCGCTGGCAGGCGGAGGTTGCGCAGCGCTCGGCGGCGCAGCTGCTGGAGATCCTCGATTCCATCCTCGACTTCTCGCGCCTCGAGGCCGGCGCGGCGCTGTTCGAGACCGCGCCCTTCGACCTGGCCGGGGTGCTGCGCGAGGCGGCGGCGCTGTTCTCGGGCAAGGCCGAGACCAAGGGGCTGGCGCTGTCGGTCGAGATTTCGCCGGACCTGCCCGCGCGGATCCTCGGCGACGGGGCGCGGGTGCGGCAGGTGGCGCTGAACCTGATCGGCAACGCCGTCAAGTTCACCGTCGAGGGATCCATCGCCATCCGGGCCTGGCCCTTGGCCGGGGGCGGGGCCGCCTTCGCGGTGCGCGACACCGGCATCGGCATCGCGCCCGAGGCGCAGGCGCGCGTGTTCGACCGCTTCGCGCAGGCCGACGCCTCGACGACGCGCCGCTTCGGCGGCACGGGGCTGGGGCTGGCGATCAGCCGCCAGCTCGTCGAGGGGATGGGCGGGCGCATCCTGCTGGACAGCGCGCCGGGCGCGGGGTCGGTGTTCCGCGTCGAACTGCCCGGCGCGTCGGCCGCCACGGGGCCCGCGCTCGTCGCCCGCGCTTGACCGCGGCCGCGCGGCGCCCGACCGTCATGCCTCGACCGAAGCGATCACGCCCGCCCCGACAAACGCCCCTCCCGGAGATCCGCCCATGCGCCCGACCGCCCCGAGCCGCCGCGTCGTCCTTGCCGCGCTGACCGCCGCCGCCCTGCCCCTGGGGACCGCCGCGGCCGAGCCGCTGAAGGTCGCGGCGATCTACACGGTGCCCGTCGAGCAGCAGTGGGTCAGCCGCATCCACAAGGCCCTCGAGGCGGCCCAGGACCGCGGCGACATCGCCTATGTGTTCTCCGAGAACGTCACCAACACCGATTACGAGCGCGTGATGCGCGAATACGCCGAGGCCGGCCAGCAGCTGGTGGTCGGCGAGGCCTTCGCGGTGGAGCGCGCGGCGCGCGCCGTGGCGAAGGACTATCCCGCGACGGCCTTCCTGATGGGGTCGTCCTTCGGCCCCTCGCAGCCGAACTTCGCCGTGTTCGACAACTGGATCCACGAACCCGCCTACCTGACCGGCATGGTGGCGGGCCGCGCGACGCAGTCGAACCTGATCGGCATGGTCGGCGGCTATGCCATCCCCGAGGTCAACCGCCTGATGCACGCCTTCATGGACGGCGCGCGGGCGGTGAACCCGGAGGCGCGGTTCCTGGTGAACTTCATCAACAGCTGGTACGACCCGCCCAAGGCCAAGGAGGCGGCCTTCGCCATGCTCGATGCCGGCGCCGACGTCATGTACGCCGAGCGCTTCGGCGTGGCCGATGCCGCGGTCGAGCGCGGGGCCAAGGTGATCGGCAACGTCATCGACACCGCGGCCCGGTATCCCGGCGCGGTGCTGGCCTCGGCGCTGTGGCACATGGAGCCGACCATCGACC
>DAIPIU010000106.1:0-5322 GCA_036770645.1 Rubrimonas sp.
CCGAACAGGTTGTCGGTCACGATCACGTCGAACTGGCGCGGCCAGCGCACCAGCTGCATCGCGCCGGCGTCGGCGTACATGTGCGACAGGGCGACATCAGGATAGTCGCGCCCGACCTCCGTCACCACGTCGCGCCACAGCACGCCCGACTCCATGACGTTGGCCTTCTCCATGCTGCACAGGCGGCGGTCGCGCTTCATGGCCAGGTCGAAGGCGGCGCGGGCGACGCGGGCGATCTCGTCCTCGGTGTAGCGCTGGGTGTTCACGCCCACGCGCTTGCCGTCCGGCCCGGTGGTCACGCCGCGCGGCTCGCCGAAATAGACGCCCGAGGTCAGCTCGCGCACGATCATGATGTCGAGGCCCGCGATCACCTCGCGCTTCAGCGAACTGGCGTCGGCCAGCGCCTCGAAGCACTGGGCGGGGCGCAGGTTGGCGAACAGGTCCATCTCCTTGCGCAGGCGCAGCAACCCGCGCTCGGGCTTCGCCGCGAAGGGCAGGCCGTCGTATTTCGGCCCGCCGACGGCGCCCAGCAGCACGGCGTCGACCGCCTGCGCCTTCGCCATGGTCGCATCCGACAGCGGCGCGCCATGGGCGTCGTAAGCTGCGCCGCCCACGAGGTCCTCCTCGACCGCGAAGCCCATGCCCCGCGCGCCGAACCAGTCGATCACGCGCCGCACCTCGGCCATGACTTCGGGACCGATGCCGTCGCCGGCGAGGATGAGGAGCGAGCGGTCTGTCTGGTCGGCGGGCATCGGGGCGGCCTCCGGGGCTGGCGGGATGCGCCCCGTCAAAGCCCAGCGCCGCGCCGCGGTCAAGACGCGCCCGGGGCGGGCAGCGGCAGGGCGGTCGTGGCCTTCATCTCCTCCATCGACAGCAGCGAGGTGACGTTGAAGATGCTGACCTGCGCGATCAGGTGCCTGTAGAAGGCGTCGTAGGCCCGCGGATCGGTCACGCGCACCTGCAGCACATAGTCGATCTCGCCCGCCAGCCGGTGCGCCGCGACGATCTCGGGCATCGACCGCACGGCGGCGGTGAAGGCGTCCAGCCAGCCGGGCTCGTGCTGCGCCGTGCGCACCAGCACGAAGAAGCAGGCGGTCAGCCCGACCTTCTCCGGGTCGAGCACCGCCACCTCGCGCGCGATCACCCCCTGCGCGCGCAGGCGGCGGATGCGATTCCAGACGGGCGTCTTGGAGGCCCCGAGTTCGGCGGCCAGCGCGTCGAGCGAGCGCGTCGCGTCCTGCTGCAGCGCCGCGAGGATCTTCCGGTCGAGCTCGTCGAGGGCGGGCGGCTGTTCCGGCAATGGGCGCGCTCCGACAAGGATGTCCGCGGTTTCACCATGAAAGCGGACAATGTTCCTTATTTCGATGCGCATGCCCTTCTGCAAGGGAAATTATTCTATGCTGCGGCCATATGACGTTGACGCCCCGACCGCGAAGGATGCCGCCCGTGCCCCGAGACCTTCCCGACCACCACGACCGCGGCCGCGTCGATTTCGTCGGCGCGGGCCCGGGCGCGGCCGACCTGCTGACGCTGCGCGCCCGGGATCTGCTCGCCGCGGCGGATGTGGTGGTCCACGACCGGCTGGCGGGAACGGAGGCTCTGCGCTTCGCGCCGACCGCCCGGCGCATCGCGGTCGGCAAGACGCCCGGCGGGCCGTCCGTGCCGCAGGCCGAGATCGAGGCGCTGCTCGTCGCCCATGCGAGCGCCGGCGCGCGGGTCGTGCGCCTGAAGGGCGGCGACCCGGCGGTGTTCGGGCGGCTGGACGAGGAGATCGCGGCGGTCGAGGCCGCGGGCCTGCCCTACGCGGTGTGCCCCGGCGTCACCGCGGCCTGCGCGGCGGCGGCCGCGTCGCGGGTCTCGCTGACCCGGCGCGGGCGCAACACCGCGCTGCGGCTGGTGACCGGCCACGACGCGGACGGCCTCGCCGATCACGACTGGGCGGCGCTGGCCGAGCCGGGCGCGGTGACCGCGGTCTACATGGGCCTGCGCGCCGCCGCGCGGATGGCCGGGCGCCTGATCGCGCACGGCGCCGATCCCGCGACGCCCGTCGCGGCGGTGCGGAACGCGGGCCGCCCCGACGAGGCCGTGCTGTCGCTGACCCTCGGGCGGCTGGGCGCGGGGCTGGCCGAGGCCGGCGCGTCCGCCCCCGTGCTGCTGCTGCTGGGCCTCGCCCCGCGCGCCGGGGCCGACGCCTTCGACGGCGCGGCCGAGGACATGCCGACGCTGGCCGCCCTGCGCGCGCTGGAGGCGGCGCTCTGATGGCCCGCCCCTTCACCCCCTGCATCGTCAGCGCCAACGACCTGATGGCGGGCGACGTGGTCTATCTCGACGCCGCCCATGGCTGGACGCGCGATCTCGCCGCCGCCGCCGTCGCGCGGACGCAGGCCGAGGCCGCGGCGCTGCTGGCCGCCGCCGCGCAGCCCGGGCGCGTGGTCGACGCCTATCTGGCCGATGTCGCGGTCGAGCCCGGCCGCGCCCCCCGCCCCCTGCATTTCCGCGAGGTCTTCCGGACCCGCGGCCCCTCCAACCGGCCCGATCTCGGCCGCCAGGCGGAGCGCCCCTGATGTATCGCTACGACGAATTCGACGCGGCTTACGTCCGCGGCCGGGTCGCGAGTTTCCGCGACCAGATCGCCCGGCGCATCGACGGGCGGCTGACCGAGGACGAGTTCAAGCCGCTGCGGCTGAAGAACGGCCTGTACCTGCAGCTCCACGCCTACATGCTGCGCGTCGCCATTCCCTACGGCACGCTCGACAGCGCCCAGATGCGCGTGCTGGCCGAGATCGCCGAGCGCTGGGACAAGGGCTACGGCCATTTCACCACCCGCCAGAACATCCAGTTCAACTGGACGCGGCTGGCCGACGTGGGCGACATCCTCGACCGCCTCGCCGATGTCGGGATGCACGCCATCCAGACCAGCGGCAACTGCATCCGCAACGTCACCGCCGACCATTTCGCCGGCGCGGCCGCGGACGAGATCGAGGACCCGCGCCCGACCGCCGAGCTGATCCGGCAATGGTCCACCGACCACCCGGAATTCCAGTTCCTGCCGCGCAAGTTCAAGGTCGCCGTCACCGGCTCGCCCCGCGACCGGGCCGTGACCAAGGCGCACGACATCGGCCTGCGCATGCTGCGCGACGCGAAGGGCGCGCCGGGCTACGAGGTCATCGTCGGCGGCGGCATGGGCCGGACGCCCATGATCGGCAAGGTTTTCCGCGACTTCCTGCCCAAGGCTCACCTCCTGCCCTATCTCGAGGCGATACTGCGCGTCTACAACCTGAAGGGACGGCGGGACAACAAGTACAAGGCCCGCATCAAGATCCTCGTGCACGAGGAGGGCTTCGAGGCCGTGCGCGCCGAGGTCGAGGCCGAGTTCGCCCGCCAGATGGACGCCCTCGGCGGGCCGGCAGTGGCGCCCGATCCGGCCGAGGTGGCGCGGATCGAGAGCTACTTCGCCCCGCCCGCCCTGCCGCCCCGCCGCGCGGTGTCCGAGGCGCTGGAGACCGCGCGCCTCGCGGACCCGCGCCTCGGGGCCTGGGTGGACGTGAACACCGTGCCGCACCGCGAGGCCGGCCACGCCATCGTGACCGTCACGCTGAAGGCCCCCGGCGCGGCGCAGGGCGACGCCACGGCGGCGCAGATGCGGCTGCTGGCCAACCTCGCCCAGCGCTACAGCCGGGACGAGCTGCGCGTCAGCCACGAGCAGAACATCATCCTGCCCCATGTGGCGCTGGACGACCTGCCCGCGCTCCACCGCGCGCTGCAGGCCGAGGATCTGGCCACCGCCAACAACAACCTGATCACAGACATCATCGCCTGCCCCGGCCTCGACTACTGCGCGCTGGCCACCGCCCGCTCGATCCCCATCGCGCAGGACATCGCGGCCCGCTTCACGGACCCGGTGAAGGCGCGGGCCATCGGCGAGTTCAAGATCAAGATCTCGGGCTGCATCAACGCCTGCGGGCACCACCATGTCGGCCATGTCGGCATCCTGGGGCTCGAGAAGGCCGGGATCGAGAACTACCAGATCACGCTGGGGGGCGACGCCACCGAGACGGCGGCCATCGGCGAGCGCGTCGGCCCCGGCGTCGCCGCCGAGGAAGTCGGCCCCGCCATCGAGCGGCTGGTCGAGGCCTATCTGCGCCTGCGCCTCTCGCCCGAGGAACGCTTCGTCGACGCCTACCGCCGCCTCGGCGCGGCGCCCTTCAAGGCCGCCATCTATGGCGAGGAGGTCCGCGATGCGGCGTGAAGCCTTCGCGCTGGCCGAGCCGGACGCCCCGGACGCCGCGGCGCTGACGCTTCTCTACGAGGGGCGCGCGCCGCAGGAGATCCTGCGCGACGCCATCGGGCGCGACCTGCGCGGGCGCATCGCGCTGGTGTCGTCCTTCGGCGCGGAATCGGTCGTGCTACTGCACATGGTGGCGCAGATAGACCGCGCCACGCCCGTGCTGTTCGGCGAGACCGGGATGCTGTTCCCCGAGACGCTCGCCTACCAGCGCGCGGTGGCCGCGCGCCTCGGCCTGCGCGACCTGCGCTTCCTGCGCCCCGACCCGGCCGAGCTCGCCGCGCTGGACCCGGACGGCGACCTGAACGCGCGCGACGGCGACGCCTGCTGCGCCATCCGCAAGGTGGCGCCGCTGCGCCGCGCGCTGTCGGGCTTCGACGCCTGGATCACCGGGCGCAAGCGCGCCCAGTCCGCGACACGCGCCGCGCTCGGCGTGGTCGAGACGGACGGGGCGCGGCGGGTCAAGCTCAACCCGCTGGCCGACTGGCGCATGGAGGACGTGCGCGCCTACATGCGCGCCCACGACCTGCCGCCGCATCCGCTGGTGGCGCAGGGCTATCCCTCCATCGGCTGCGCGCCCTGCACCACGCCGGTGCTGCCGGGCGAGGCGCCGCGCGCCGGGCGCTGGCGCGGCGCGGACAAGACCGAATGCGGCATCCATGTCGAGAACGGGCGCATCCTGCGCCTTCCCGCGACGGACGCCGCGCCCATGGACCGGCTGTGAGGGGATGGCGATGCTGATCGACGACGCCGGCGCGCGCCCCGCGCCGCCCGAGGACTGGATCGCCGCGGCCGACCTGCCGGAGGGGGGCGCCGATCTCGCCGTCCTGCTGGCCAACGACGCCGACCCCGCGCCGCTCGCCCCCGCCTTCGCGCGCATCCGCCTGATCGCGGTGCCCTTCCCGAAATTTGCGGACGGCCGCGCCTTCGGCATCGCGCGTCGGCTGCGCGACCTCGGCTACGCCGGCCGGCTGCGCGCGACCGGCGCGCCGATCCCGGACCATTACGGCTTCGCCCGCGCCTGCGGCTTCGACGAG
>DAIPIU010000107.1:0-5039 GCA_036770645.1 Rubrimonas sp.
CTTCGACCCGTCCGAGGCCGACCGCCTGCGCCGCGCGCTCGCCACCTTCCGCAAGTCGGGCACCATCCACGGCTTCCGCGACCGCTTCGTGGCGGGCATGCTGGCCAACGGCTACGACGCGGAATTCGCGGGCCGCTGCTTCAGCCAGATCGAGGGCTTCGGCGAATACGGCTTTCCCGAAAGCCACGCGGCCAGCTTCGCGCTGCTGGTCTACGCCTCGGCCTGGATCAAGCGCCACCACCCGGCGATCTTCGCCTGCGCCCTGCTCAACAGCCAGCCGATGGGCTTCTACGCGCCGGCCCAGATCCTGCGCGACGCGCGCGCCCACGGCGTCGAGGTGCGGGGCGTGGACGTGAACTTCTCCTATTGGGACAACGCCATCGAGCGCGGGGCGGACGGGCGGCTCGCGCTGCGGCTGGGGTTCCGCCAGATCCGCGGGCTGGCCGAGGAGGACGCGCGCTGGATCGCCGCGGCGCGCGGCAACGGCTACGCCGCGGTCGAGGACGTCTGGCGGCGGGCCGGCGCGCCGCCCGCGGCGCTGACCGCGCTGGCCGAGGCCGACGCCTTCGCCTCGCTGGGGCTGAACCGCCGCCAGGCGCTCTGGGCCGCGAAGGGCGTCGCGGGCGACGCGCCGCCGCCGCTGTTCGCGGGGCTGATGGAGGGCGAGGGCCTCAGGGAACCGCCCGCCGCCCTGCCGCAGGCCACGCCGGGCGAGGAGGTGGTGGCGGATTACCTGTCGCTGCGCCTCAGCCTGAGGGCGCACCCCCTTGCGCTGCTGCGCGGAATCCTGACGCCGGAGGGGTGACGCGCCCCGCCTGCGCGCCCCGCCTGCGCGCACGGTCGGGCGATGCGCGACGGGACTGCGCGCCCCGCATGCGCGCGCGGTCGGGCGGCGCGCGACGGGACTGCGCGCGGCCGGGCGGCCCGGAACGGGCGGCCCGGCATCGCTGCGCCCGGACCCTCAGCAGTCGGGGATGATGTCGCCCGGCTCGAGCAGCCGGTGGTCCATGGCGCGCGACGGGTGGGCGCAGCCGCCGTCGCCGACCACGCGCGCCGGCACGCCCGCCACGGTCTTGCAGTCGGGCACGTCGTGCAGCACCACCGACCCGGCGGCGATGCGGCTGAACTCGCCGATGCGGATGTTGCCCAGCACCTTGGCCCCGGCCCCGATCAGCACGCCGCGGCCGATCTTGGGGTGGCGGTCGCCGCTTTCCTTGCCGGTGCCGCCCAGCGTCACGTTGTGCAGCATCGACACGTCGTCGCCGACCACCGCCGTCTCGCCGATCACGATGCCATGGGCGTGGTCGATCATGATGCCGCGGCCCAGCTGCGCGCCCGGGTGGATGTCGACCGAGAACCGCTCGGACATGCGCATCTGGACGAACAGCGCCAGGTCGCGGCGCCCCGCGCCCCACAGCCAGTGCGCCACGCGCTGCGCGGTGATCGCCTGGAAGCCCTTGAAGAAAAGCACCGGCTCGATGAAGCGCTGGCAGGCCGGGTCGCGCTCGCGCACCGCCACGATGTCGGCGCGCACCGCGGCCGCGATCGCCGGATCGGCCGCGAAGGCCTCGTCCGCGACCTCGCGCAGCACCATCTCGGGCACGTCGGCGTCGCCGAGCTTCTGCGCCATGCGATAGCTGATCGCGTCCTCGAGCGAGTCGTGGCCGAGGATCACCGCGTGCACGAGGCTCGCCATGCGCGGCTCCGACGCCGCGAGGGCGCGCGCCTCGTCGCGGATCGCGCACCAGATCGGATCGACGGCGCGCAGATTGGAGCGCTGCAGGGTGGTTCCGGACATCGACTCGTCTCCTGAAGACCGACACACGCTTAACACATGGGCTGTATGGGCGCTGCCCACCGCCGGATCAACACAATTCAACGTAAACGCGACTTGGCCGAGGTCGCAAAGCGCTCCCCGGCTGTCGCGGCCAAGACGGCGGACGCGACCGGCGGCGCGATGCTGGCCGCGGGGTCGCCGACGGAGGGCAGCTATGCGGACGCAGGCGCGGGCGGTGGTGGTGGGCGGCGGGGCCGTGGGCTGCGCCATCGCCTATCATCTGGCGAAGGCGGGCTGGACCGACACGGTGCTGCTGGAACGCGACGAGCTGACCGCGGGCTCGACCTGGCACGCCGCGGGCCTGCTGCCGCTGTTCAACATGAGCTACGCCGTGGGCCACATCCACGACCGCAGCGTGAGGCTCTACAAAAGCCTGCAGGAGGAGACCGGGCTGGACCCGGGCTTCGCCGTGGTCGGGAACCTGCGCATGGCGCAGACCCGCGAGCGCATGGACGAGTTCCGCCTCTACGCCAGCACCGCCGAAAGCGTGGGCGTGCCGTTCGAATGGCTGACCCCGGCGCAGATCGCCGACCGCTGGCCGCTGGTGCGCACGGACGACCTGAAGGGCGCGCTGTTCCACCCCACCGACGGCTACATCAACCCCGCCGACGTCACCCAGGCGCTGGCCCGCGGCGCGCGGATGCGCGGGGTCGAGATCGTCCGCCGCGCCCAGGTCGACGGCTTCGCGCGCCGCGGCGGCGACTGGCTGGTGCGGGGCCGCCTGATGGAGGAGCGCGGCGGGCGCCTCGCGCCCGCGGGCGAGCCCTTCGAGATCGCCTGCGAGATCATCGTCACCGCCACGGGCAACCACGCCCAGCGCACCGCCGCGATGCTGGGCTGCCGCCTGCCCGCCATCCCGGTCGAGCACCAGTACATCGTCACCGAGCCCGACCCCGCCCTGCGCGCCTGGCGGGCCGAGGCCCCCGAGCACCCCGTCCTGCGCGACGCCGACGCCCGCTGGTATGCGCGCGAGGAGCGCGGCGGCTGGATCCTCGGCCCCTACGAGCAGGGCGCGCCCGCCTGGGCGGTGCACGGCGTGCCGGAGGGGTTCCGCGCCGACCTGCTGCCGCTCGACCTCGAGCGCATCGAGACCGAATACCTGTCGATGGG
Source organism: Rubrimonas sp. (assembly GCA_036770645.1). Classification (GTDB taxonomy): domain Bacteria; phylum Pseudomonadota; class Alphaproteobacteria; order Rhodobacterales; family Rhodobacteraceae; genus Rubrimonas. The sequence goes on from DAIPIU010000107.1 coordinate 2,948, forward strand.
CCACCGCATCCCGTCCTCGGCCGAGCTGGGGCTGAAGGCCGACTTCAACGGCCCGATCTGCTACACGCCCGACGGCAACCCGCTGGTCGGCCCCGCGCCGGGCGTGCCGAACGTCTATTTCGCCGAGGGCTTCAGCTTCGGCATCACCGCCGCCGGCGGCACCGGCCATTACCTCGCGCAGCTGATCACGCAGGGCGAGGCCGAGATCGACCTCGCCAGCCTCGACCCGCGCCGCTTCGGCGGCTGGATCACCCGCTCCTACGCGGCGCGCAAGAACGAGGAGGCCTATGCCCATGTCTTCGTCCTGCATCACCCCGACGAGGAGCGCCCGGCCTGCCGCCCGCTGCGCACCGCGCCCTGCCATGACCGGATGGCGGCGCTGGGGGCGCAGTTCGGGCAGGTGAACGGCTGGGAGCGGCCGAACTACTTCGCGCCGCCGGGCTTCGACGACCATGCCGCGCGCAGCTTCCGCCGCGGCGGCTGGTGGCCGCATGCCGAGGCCGAGGCCCGCGCCATCCGCGAGGGCCTCGGCATCATCGACGCCACCGCCTTCGCCAAGTTCCGCGTCGCGGGGCCGGGCGCGACCGCCTTCCTCGACTGGCTGACCTGCAACCGGCTGCCGAAGCCCGGCCGCGCCAGCCTCACCTACGCCCTCACCCCCGCGGGCACGGTGCGCTCGGAATTCACCCTGTTCCGCCTCGGGCCGGACGAATGGCGGCTGATCGGCGCGGGCGCGGCGCAGGACTACGACGGCGACTTCCTCGCCGCGATGGCCGCGGAGGCCGCCGACCGCTTCGGCCCGGTCGCGGTGCAGGACATCACCACGCAATGGGGCGTGTTCGCCGTGGCCGGGCCGCGCTCGCGCGACCTGCTGCGCGCGCTGGCGTTCGCCGCCGACCCGGCGGCCGAGCTGACCAACGCCGCCTTCCCCTGGCTGTCGGTGCGGCGGCTCGAGCTCGGGATGGTCCCGGTGCTGGCGGCGCGCATCGCCTACACGGGCGAGCTGGGCTGGGAGCTGCACCACCCCATCGAGATGCAGACCCACCTGTTCGACCGCATCATGGAGGCCGGCGCGCCGCTGGGCCTGCGCCCGGTCGGCGCGCGAGCCCAGAACTGGCTGCGCATCGAGAAGAGCTACCGCGCCTTCGGGGCCGATCTCGGCCGCGACGCGAGCCCCCTCGAATCGGGCCTCGACCGCTTCGTGGACCTGTCCAAGGACTTCCGCGGCAAGGCGGCGATGCTGGCGCGCGGCGTCCGGGCGCGCTGCGTGACGCTGGCGATGGACGGCCCCGAAGACGCGGACCCCTGGGGGCGCGAGGCGCTGTGGCATGACGGCGCGGTGGTCGGCCGCCTCACCTCCGGCGGCTGGTCGGTGGCGCTGGGGCGGCGGATCGGGCTGGGCTATGTCCCGCCTTCGCTCGCCGCGCCGGGCACGCGGCTGTCGGTGCGGATCATGGGCGACCTCTGGCCGGCCGAGGTGATCCCCGACTGCCCCCACGACCCGGAGAACGTCCGCATCCGCGCCGATGGCTGACCGCCGCCCCGGTCAGGCCCAGGCGGCCCCGGGATGCGCGCGGGCCGGCGGCAGGTCGCCGGCCACGGTGAGGTTGCAGCCGATCCAGAAGCCCCAGTCGCTGCGCTTCGCCGTCCGCTGCCCGTAATAGCCGTTGTCGGCCACCTTCATGCCGACAACGCTCGCGCCGTCCCAGACGTAACGCAGGAAGACGAAGGAGTGACCGTATTCGCCGGGCTTCAGGCCCTGGCGCACGCGCGCCAGCCCGGCCTCCGTCGTCTAGGTCTGCAGCGCCGCGCCCGGGCTCAGGCATCCCGCCCAGATGGCCTGCCTGTCGATCTGCCGCCCGAAACCCTTGTGGGCCAGCGCCCCGGCGGCCCCATGGCCGCGATGGCGCTCGGGCAGCGCGGTCCAGCCTTCGCCCATGATGCTGCCCCAGAGCCGGCAGAACGGGTCGGCGTTGCTCCAGCGCGGCATGTCGAGCAGCCCCGACCGGAGCGCCGCGCGCCGCACGATCGCATAGCTGCGGCGGTAGCACAGCGACTGATGGACAGCGGTTCGCGGCGCGATCTCCGCGGC
>DAIPIU010000004.1:0-67148 GCA_036770645.1 Rubrimonas sp.
CCAGCCCGTCATGGACCAGCCGCAGCAGCGTCGCGTTCTGGAAGCAGCCGCCCGACAGCGCCACCGTGTCGGCGCCGCCCTCGACCCTGGCCGCGGCCTTGTCCGCCAGCGCCACCAGCGCCCGCGCCAGGCCGCGGTGGAAGCGCGCGGCGATGACGCCCGGGGGCGTGGCCAGCAGCAGATCGCCCAGCAGCGCCCGCCATGCGCCCAGCGGCTCGACATAGGGGATGCCCCTGCCGCCCAGCCGCGGGACCGCGAAGGGGTAGGCGAGGTCGTCGGGCTCGCCCAGCGCGCCGGGGTCGATGGCGGCCTCGAAGCGCGCCGCCGCCTCGCCCTCCCAGCCCTGCGGCCCCCATGCGAGGCCCGTCATCGCCGCGGCGGCGTCGAACAGCCGCCCGCAGGACGACGCGAGGGGGCTGTTGACGCCCTCGCGGATCATCGCGTCCAGCATCGGCCTGGGCAGGGCCGCCATGCGCGCGAACAGGGGCAGGCCGGCGAAGTTCATGGCGAACTCGGCCCAGCCCATCTCGGCCATCAGATGCGCATAGGCGTTGCGCCAGGGCTCGCGCGCCGCGGCGTCGCCGCCGGGCAGGGCGACGGGCTTCAGGCAGCCGACCCGCTCGAACCGGCGATAGTCGCACAGCAGCGCCTCGCCGCCCCAGACCGCGCCGTCCGGCCCCAGCCCGAAGCCGTCGAGCGCCAGCCCCAGCACGGGGGGCGCGTCGAGCGGGCGCCCGTTCTCGGCCATGCAGGCGGCGATGTGGGCGTGATGGTGCTGCGCGGCGATCACCGGCAGCCGCGCGCCCGCCAGCGCCCGGCCGGCCTGCGTCGCCGGGCTGTCGGGGTGCAGGTCCACCGCCACCGCCTGCGGGGCGTGGTCGTGCAGGCGGGTCATCAGCGCCAGCGCGCGGGCGGCGTCCTCGCGCATCGACACCTCGTCGAGATCGCCGATGTGGGGGCCGAGGATCGCCTCGCCGCCGCGGACAAGGCAGAAGGCGTTCTTCAGCGCGCCCCCCATCGCCAGCACCTGCGCGCCGCGGTCGAAGCCCGCGGGCAGCGGCAGCGCGGCGGGCGCATGGCCGCGCGCGCGGCGGATGATCCGCGGCGCGCCCATGACCACGCGCGCCACGCTGTCGTCCGCGCGGTTGGCGATGGGCCGGTCGTGCAGGCAGGCGAAGTCGGCCACGCCCGCGAGGCGCTCGCGCACCTGCCCCTCTGTCACGCATTGCGGCTGGCCCGAGACGTTGCCCGAGGTCATCACCACCGGCCGCGACAGCCGCCGCAGCATCAGGTGGTGCAGGGGCGCGTGCGGCAGCATGAACCCCAGCGTGTCGAGCCCGGGCGCCACCGCCTCGGGCAGCCGGCGCCCGGCGGCGCGCAGCAGCACGACCGGCGCTGCGGGGGAGGCCAGCAGCGCCGCCTCGGCGTCGGAGACCTCCGCATGGGCGCGGATCGCGTCGAGATCGCGCGCCATCAGCGCGAAGGGCTTCGAAGGGCGGCGCTTGCGCGCGCGCAGCCGGGCGACCGCGTCGGCGTCGGTCGCGTCGCAGGCGAGATGGACGCCGCCGAGGCCCTTCACGGCCACGATGAAACCCTTTCCGATCATGCCCGCGACTGCGTCGACATCGTCGAGCATCGAGAAGCTTTCGGCATTGACCGCGCCCCCGCCCAGCCGCTCGATCCAGGCCCGCGGACCGCAGGCGTGGCAGGCGATGGCCTCGGCATGGAAGCGGCGGTCGGCCGGATCGCCGTATTCGGCGCGGCAGTCGGGGCACATGGCGAAGCCCGCCATGGTGGTGCGGGCGCGGTCCCATGGGCCGGCCTGCGCGATGGCGTAACGCGGGCCGCAGTCGGCGCAGTTGGCGAAGGGATAGCGGAAGCGCCGCGCGAAGGGGTCGCGCACCTCGGCCAGACAGGCCGGGCAGGTCGCCGCGTCGGGCGCGACCGCGGCGCGCATCGGCCCCGCCGCGGAGGCGACGATGGCGAAGCCCTCCGGCGCCGGGCCGTCGATGGCGCTGCGCTCCAGCGCGTCGATTCGCGCCAGCGGCGGGGCCTCGGCGGCCAGCCGCTCGGCGAAGCCCTCCGCGCCCGCGCCCCACAGGCGGATCTCGACGCCCTCGCCGGTGTTGCGCACCTCGCCGCTCAGGCCCATGGCGCGGGCGATGCGCCAGACCGCGGGGCGGAAGCCCACGCCCTGCACCTGGCCGCGCACTGTCAGCATCAGGCCCGCGGTCATGGCGCGGCCCCGCCCGCGAGGTCCCACAGCAGCACGCGGTTGTTGCCACTGTCGGCGACGGCGACCGCCGCGCCCAACGCCGACAGACCGTAGGGCCAGCACAGCGAATCGCGGACCGGCATGCCCCAGCGGTTGTCGCCCTTGGCGGCGAAATCCGGCTGGCCGGTCAGCCGCGTCGCCGCCGGCCCGTCGCCGAAGCCCAGCAGCCGCGAATTGGCGGTGTCGGCGACCAGCAGCGCGCCGCCGGCGGCGGCGACGGCGTAGGGCATGTTGAGCGCCCGGTCGTCGGGATAATAGGCGGCGCGGTTGTGGTCGCAGGACACCATATCGTCCTGCCCCAGCGCCGCGTCGCAGGGCGCGCCGTCCCGGGCCGGGAACGCCGTCCACAGCATCACGCGGTTGTCGCCCGCATCGGCGATCGCGAGCCCGCCGCGCCAGGCGCAGGCGCCGTGCGGCCAGCGCATCGACATTGCGCTGACCGGCCCGCCCGCGTTCTCGTCGCGCGTGAGGAAATCCCGCTGGCCCAGCACGAGGTCCGCCGGCTGGCCGCTGCGCCCGGGCGCCGCCCAGACCAGCGCGCGGCGGTTGCCCGCGTCGCAGACCACAAGGCGGCCGTCCACGACCGCCACGCCGTAGGGCCAGTGCAGCGTCGCGGCCGTGGGCGCGTCGGCCCCGCGGTTCGCCAGCGCGCCGGCGAAATCCGCCTGCCCCAGCACGATGTCGGGCGGCTGGTTGTCCGCCTCCGGCGCGCGGCGCCACAGCAGCACCCGGTGGTTCCATGCGTCCGCGACCGCGAGGCCGTCGCCGAAGGCGCAGACCCCCGTCGGCACGTTCAGCGTCGCGGGGCCGACGGGGCCGCGGGCGTTGCGCCCCTCGGCCCCGAAGCCGGGCTGGCCGATCACGATGTCGGCCGGCGCGTTGTCGGCGCCGGGCGCGCGCCGCCAGCCCAGCAGCCGGTGGTGCCCGGTGTCGGCGACCCAGAGCGAGCCGTCCGGATGCAGGCAGGCGCCGCGCGGTCCGAACAGCGTGTCCGCGCCCGGGACGAGCGGCGCCGCCAGCCCCCCAGCCCGCCAGCCGAGCGCCACGCGCGGGCCGCGCGGATCCAGCAGCGGCGCGCCGGGCCTGGCCGCGCCGGGCGCCTTGACGGGGGTGAAGGCCGAGGCGCCGCCGAGCCTCATGGCCCGCCCCGCAGCCGCACCTCGACCGCGCCGCCGCTGGCGCGCACGTCGTGCGGCGTCAGCTGCACCTGCGGCGCGGTCAGGCACTCGCCGGTCTGCAGCGCATAGCGGAAGCCGTGATGGGGGCAGGTGATGAAGCCGCCGGCGATCTCGCCGCCGTCCATCTCCAGACCCATGTGCGCGCAGGCGTTCTCGAAGCAGGTCAGCCGGTCGCCGAAGCGCGACACCAGCAGCGACCGGCCCTGCGCCGCGACGATCAGCGTGGCGCCGTCGGCGAGGTCGGACAGCGCCGCGGCGCGCGCCCAGCCGGCGCCGTCCTCCGCGGCGAAGGGCGACACGAACGCCGCGCCGGACCCCGACCCGAGCCCCTTCGCCTGCCGCACCTGCGCGATCTCGGGCGCATGCTCCTGCACCGCCTTGCGGACGCCCGCATAGAAGGTCAGCGCCGAGGCCGGGCAGCCGTCGCAGGCGCCGAGGAAGCGCACCTCGGCGACATTCCCCTCGACGGCCACCAGTTCGACGTCGCCGCCATGGCTGGCCAGCATCGGGCGCACCGACTCCAGCGCCGCCTCCACGCGCTCGTGCAGGCTGGGCTTCAGGATGCCGTGGCGGCGCAGCACGGCATACACCACCTCGTCGCCCGCGGCCGCGCGGAGCGCCGCCGCCGCGCCGGGGACGGGCTTGAGCGCCCGGATCAGCCGGCGCAGCGCCTCGGCGTTCAGCGCGTCGACGGCGCGGGCGCGCGCCTCGGCCCCGGCGCGCTCCGCCGGGCCCCACTGCGCCGCCAGCCCCTCCAGCGCGGACAGCTCGCGCAGCAGGTCCGCGAGGGCCGGGGTGTCGGAAGGGGCTGCGCCATCGGCCATGGCGGTCAGGCGAACTTCAGGTCTTTGAACAGGATCGGCTGCACCCAGCCCGCCGCGGCCCCGCCCGCGATCGCCGCGACCCAGGGCGGGAAGGCCAGGCCCAGCAGCAGCATCAGCGCCGCGCCCATCCCCGCCCCCTTGGCGAGCTGGCGCATGGCCAGCCGGTTGTCCTTGAACAGCTTGCCCGCCAGCATCAGCCTCGCGGAACTCATCGCCATGCCCAGCATCCCCGCCCCCTCAGGCCAGCGCCAGCACGATGAGGCCGGCGAGCACCGCCGCCGCCCCCGCCATGCCGCCGAACAGCGCGCCCATGGCGCCGGCAAGCTCGGGGCCCAGCGCCTCGGCCCCGATCCTGCGGCCCGAGGCGGCCCCGGCGAGCAGCGACGCCGCCACCCCCAGCGCCACGCATGCCGCAACGGTCGTCGCGTCCATTCCGTCGTCCCCCATGGTCAGTGCGCGCGCGCGGCCCGCGGCGCGTCCTCCGGATCGTCCTCTAGCGCGGCCAGCGCCTCCGCGACCGCCGCGGCCTTGGCGTGCTCGCCATGCGCCTCGAACAGCGCCCGCGCCTCGGCATAAAGCCCCGCCGCCGCGCGGAGGTTGGCCGGGTTGCCGGCCTCGGGCGCGGCGGGGTCGTCGGGCAGATTGGCGAGGCAGTTGGCCTTGTTGGCGATGGTGTTGGCATAGGCCAGCGGCGCGTCGCGGCGGGTGCGCACCCGCAGCGCCTCGTCGTAGGCGTCGAGCGCGCGGAAGCCGTTCTCGACCCGGTGCGCCGAGGAGACGTATTGCAGCGCATTGCCGAGGTTGTTCTGCAGCATCGCGTATTCGGCGGGGTGGTCGACGATGCTCACCGCCGCCAGCCCCTCCTCGAACGCCCGCACCGCCAGCGCCTCGCGCATCTTCGACGCCTCGTCGGCGAACGGGATCGACAGGAAGGCGGTGGCGAGGTTGTTCTGCAGGATGGCGAATTCCTGCGGGTGCGCGGCGCGGTTGAAGGTGCGCAGCGCGCGCTGGTAGGCGGCGATGGCGTCCCTGATCGGGGCGCGGCGCATGCCGGCGAGGTTCTGCAGCGCCAGCCCGAGGTTCATCTCCGCCTCGGCGATCTCGGCGTCGCCGCCCTCGGCGGTCAGCGTCGCCAGCGCGGCCTCGAAGGCGTCGCGGGCGGCCTCGGCGGTCTCGGGCCCGTCGCCGGGCGTGGCGAGCAGCGCCGTGCCCATCCGGGCGCGGATGCGCGCGGCCAGCAGCGGCAGCCCGGCCGGGCAGAGCTCCAGCGCTCGGCCATACAGGCGCACGGCCGCCTGCAGGTCCTCGACCGCCTTCGGCTTCTGCTGCAGGCCCATGGCGATCTCCATGAGCATCTCCGCCGCCTCGGCTGGATTCCCGGCCGCCTCTTCGGCGGCGCGCAGCGCGGCCGTGACCTGGGTGTCTGTGCGGCTGGGCGCGGACATCGCTGGCGGCCTCCCCGGGCGGCTTGCAATCTTGTTGCCGGACAGCAAACACGGTGCGCAGGCTGCTGTCTACTCGTTTTTCGTATTGCAAAGTATCTTGGCATCTTCCGGCAATGGCGCAACGAGCGCCGCACGTTCCGCGGACCAGCTTGCGGCCAGCGACCCGGCGCGCCATTCGCCCAGCCCGCAGGCGCGCAGCGCGTCCGGCGCCGCCGCCACGCGGTCGCCCGCGGCGTTGCGGCGCTTCAGCAGGCACCCGCCGGCGGCGACGTGGCGCACCGGCAGCACCTCCAGCGCGCCGTCGCGCACCAGCACGACCACCGCCTCGACGCCGGCGAAATGCGCCTCGACCAGCGCGGCGGGCAGGTGCACGCAGCCGTCGCGCACCGCGATGGCCGCGCCGGTCACGTCCAGCCCCCGTCGTCCTTCGCCGCATCCGCGGCGGCCGCCAGCGCGGCGATGCGGTCGGCCGCGACGCCGGCCGCCGCCGCCGCCGCCGCCGACAGGCCGATGCCCAGCGCCAGCGTCTCCGCCTCGATCAGCAGCACCTTCACGAAGGCCGGAAAGCCGGCCCCGTAGATCAGCCGCCCCGCGTGCAGCGCATGGTCCCAGCGGAAATCGTGCAGCGTCATGGAATGCGGCGCCGCGGCTTGCAGCGCCTCGCCCGGAACCTCGTAGAGCGCGCCCGGCGCGGCCTCCGGCGCCCGCGCGTCGACGACGATCAGGTGCGACGCGCCCCGCGCCGCATACATCACGCCCATCCCGTCCGTGCCCGCGTCGTGCAGGCACGCGCAGGCCGGCAGCGGCCGCCCGCGCAGCAGCGCGACCACATGCGGCCCCGCCCCGTCGTCGCTGCGGTTGGGATTGCCGCAGCCGATCACCGCCACCCGCGTCGCCGTCATATCCGCCAGAGCCGGCACGACCAGTGCGGCTCGACCGGCAGCATCAGTTCCGGCAGCGCGCAGAAGCGGCGGTGGATCAGGTAGTACATGCAGGTCTCGCAGGGCTGCTCCAGCCCGTCGGCCTCGATCGTGTGATCGGTGAACCCGCCGATGGCCAGCTTCGCCGTCAGATTGTCGCCCGCCTCGGACCGCAGCCGGCCCACGATGGCGTTCACGTCCTCCGATGTCTCGGCGCGCGGCCAGACCTCGGTCGCGAGGCCGCCCGCCAGCAGCGCCCCGATCTCGGCGCGCAGCGCGTCGTCCCGCGCCCCCGCGTCGCCGCTCATATGCGCCACAGCCGGCAATACCAGTCCGGCTCGGCCGGCAGGCTGAGTTCCGGCAGGTCGCACCAGCGCTTGTGCACGAGGAAATACATGCACTCCTGGCAGCGCATCTGGTCCGGGCCGTGCGGCTTCAGCAGCCAGCCGGAGATGACCAGCTTCGCCCGCAGCGCGTCGGCGTCGAGCGGGCGCAGCGCGTCGAGCAGGGCGGCGAATTCGCGGTCGGTCTCGGGGAACGGCTCGACCTGCGTGACCAGCCCCTCCGTCAGCAGATCCTCGATCATCCGCATCAGCACGGCCGGCGCGGCCTCGGACGGCGCAACGCCGTAGCGGCGGACGTAGCCCGCGCGCTCTTCCGCCGCGTCGCCGTGCTCGGCCGTGGCATCCATGGCATTCCTCCCGCGCGCTTCTGGTGACGTCCCCGGCGGCGGCGCGCTGCGCTGCCGGAGTTCTGGCGGCCCGGGCCCGCCGGGTCCGCGGCGCGACCCCGCCGCGGGGCGCGCCGCGCGGCCGCGGGCCTTCGCCACGGCGACGGGGCACCCGCCCCGTCGCCGGTCAGGCGGTGCGGAAGCGGGCCAGCTCCTCGCCCGACTTCGCGTCGTGGGCGTGGACGGTGCAGACGAGGCAGCTGTCGTAGGATCGGCAGACATGGCCCACCTCGACCGGGTCGGCCGCGTTCCTGATCGGCGTGCCGATCAGCGCCTCCTCGATCGGCCCGCGCTCGCCGTCGGTCGCGCGCGGACCCACGTTCCAGGTCGTCGGCGCGACGATCTGGTAGTTGCGGATCTTGCCGTCGCGCACGTCGATCCAGTGGCAGAGCGCGCCGCGGATCGCCTCGGTGGCGCCCCAGCCCTGACCGTCCTTCTCGGTCGGCTTGATGTACCATTCGTCCTTCAGCCTGAACTCCCGCAGGATGCGCTCGGCCTGGCGGTACAGCTTGCACAGCTCGTGCATCCGCGCGAAGTGCCGCAGCAGGTTCGAGGCCCCGCCCATCCGGCGATACATGTCCAGCACCAGAGGGTCGGTGTGCTGCCAGCTTTCGCCGTGCTCGCCGCCGGCGACCAGCTGGCGCGCCAGCGGCCCGGCCTCGAGCCTTCCGTGCTCGGCGTGGCGGACGGCGGTGCACCACGAGTACTTGCCGTCGAAATCCACCGCGTTGCGCGCGATCGGCTTCGTTTCGCGGTCGAGGGGGTGCTTCTCGCCGCCCTCGTCGTACCAGGCATGCGCCATGTCCTCGCGCGCGTGGACCTGATCCATCAGGCGGAAGCTGTCGGTCGCGCCGTCATAGACGCCCGACTTCATGATCACGGCGGCGTTGCGCCCTTCGATGGTGGGTTTGTTGTACTTGTCCTCGTGCGGCAGGTAGCCCCAGGTGATGAACTTGCCGTGGCCGCGGCCGTAGTTCTGCAGCCCGATCTCCATGCCCATGCGCCAGAACAGGCCGAGGTCGGAGTTGGCGTGCTCCGGCCGCTCGTCCAGCCAGGCCATGAAGTCGTCGTAGCTGCGGATCTCCTCGTAGCGCTCCATCGAGCAGCCGAACCACAGCGGTTCGATCCAGTTGCGGCGGAAGTGCTCGAGGATCGACCAGGCGCGCGTCACGTCGGTCAGCGTCGGCGCGCACATCACGCCGCCCGGCACCATGTAGCTGGAATGCGGCCACTGGCCGCCGAGCAGCGCGTAGATCTCCACGGGGCGGCCGGAGATGGTGACGCCGGCCTCGTAGGACGTGCCGGTGAAGGGCGAATAGCGCTTCACCGCCTCCTCGAAGAACGGGCTGGCGCGGTAGTTGGCGTTGGTGAAGTCGATCATGAACAGGCCGTAGTGGTGGCGCGGCAGGCTCTGCAGGCTCTCCACCAGCTGGCCGAGGTTGCGGGCGAGGATCGCGTTGCGCGGCACGGTCGTGCCCCAGGCGGTGTCCAGCGCCCAGGCGGCGCAGGTCAGGTGCGAGGCGCCGCAGATGCCGCAGGCGCGCGGCGTCACCACCAGCCCCGCCTGCGGGTCCTTGTCGCGCAGGATCACCTCGAAGCCGCGGAACAGCTCCGCATGCGTCCAGGCGTTGACCACCACGCCGTTCTCGATGTCCACGCGGACGTCCAGATCGCCCTCGACCCGGCCGACGGGCGAGATGTCGAGCCTTTGAACTGCCGTCATTGTCCCGTTCTCCCTGTCAGACCACGAAGATGTCTTCTTCCGCCCAGGCGGGCGCGGCCCCCTTGGCGGCGGCGGTCAGCTTCACGTAGCCCATCTTGTTGACGCCCTCGGGCAGGTCCTTCGGCACGCCCATCATGGTCTGGGTCTTGAACACGGTGCCGGGCGCCAGGTCGAAGAACGGGAACTCCGGCTCGGTGCAGCCGAGGCAGGGCATGCCGGCGCGCGTCTTGGAGGATTGCCGGTTCCACAGGATGCGGTTGCACGGGCTGTGCGTCATCGGCCCCCGGCAGCCCAGATCGTAGAACAGGCAGCCCTTGCGCTGGCCGAACGCCGTGGTCGAGACCTTGTAGGCGAAGTGCATGTTGCGGGTGCAGCCGGTCTGCGTGAAGCTGGAGAAGAAGGTCTTGGGCCGCTGCAGGTCGTCGAGCTCGAGGTCGCCCGCCCGGCCGGTCGCAACCGCCACGAGGATCTGCGTCACCCAGTCCGGATGCGCCGGGCAGCCGGGGATGTTGATCACCGGCAGGCCGGCCTTGGACTTGAACCCCGCGCCCAGGGTGCCGCCATGCTTGCGCTTGAGGAACTGCAGCCCCTCGCTGTCGGTGGGGTTGGGCGCGGTGGCCGGAATGCCGCCCCAGGTGGCGCAGTCGCCGATGGCCACCACGAAGTTCGCCGCCGCCGACAGCTCCTTCACCCATTCCTTCATCGGCCGGCCGCAGAAGCGGTTCCACTCGCCGGTGCCGTTCGGCGCGTTCACCACGGTGCCCTCGAACACGAAGATGTCGAGCGCGATCTCGCCGGAGATGCATTTCTGCAGGATCCGCTTGACGTCGTCGCCCAGCTCGAGCCCCAGCGAGGGCTGCCACAGCACGTTGATGCCGAAATCGGTCACCAGATCGCAGGCGCTCGGCTCCTCGGCGTTCAGGAACGACATCGTGTTGCCGGAACACGCGCCCCCCTGCAGCCACAGAAGATTGGCCATCCCTCGTCCCCTCCCTGTCGTCGCGCGGCGTGCGCCGCGGCTACCGGTCGTTGCGGCATTCGTCCGCAACAGGGGTTAGCAAGCATCGGGCCAGTTTTGCGCAATTAACAATTGTTCATGCTTTCATGCACCTGCGCGACAACCGTCGTCGCCGGGCCCGAAGCGATCCACGCGGCGCCAAGAAACTTTACAACGCCCCGGCAAACCTTGTTTGCGCCGCGGAGGTCCCCATGCGCCGGCCCCCGCGACGCTGCGCGGCTTGGCGGGGCCGACGACGCGATCCGCCGCCCCGCGGCGGCTGCCCCGGCAGGTTCCGGCCGGAGCGCGCGAACGGATCGCCATCCGCGATGTCCGGAATCCTCCGCGACGCCGGCTCGGGACCGAGGGCGGCGTCGCCCGGTCCGCGGCCGGCGCCGCGACCGCGGCGCCCGCGCGCCGCCGCCGCCGCCGTGAGCCTTCAGCCGAACTTGAACAGCACGCCGTAGCCGCCGCGGGGATAGGACCACTCGATCTCGCCGGTCGCCTGGCACACGACGCGGCAGGTGCCGCATTCCATGCAGCCGTCCGAGGCGATCTCGACCCGCCCGTCCTCGCCGCGGGCATAGCAGCCGGCGGGGCAGATGTTCACCAGCGACTTCAGCGCGGGGCTGTCGATCACGTTGCGGCTGATGCGGATGTGGGGGCGGCCCTCGTCGACGAGGTAGCGGTTCTGGTAGAGCCGCTCCTCCATCCGGGTGGCCTTCGGTGCGGTCGCGCTCATCTCCAGGCCCTCGCGAGGTTGAACATGTCCTTCGCGACGTTCCACCAGCCGCCGCGCGCGTCGCGGAGGTGGCGGACCATCGCGCCTTCCTTGGTCTTCTTGTCCACGCCGTCCACGCGCAGGAACACCTGCAGCGCCTTCGACAGCGCCATCGGATAGGCGGTGAGGAAGTGCTTGTTGCGGTGCAGCACGCCGGGCAGGCGGCGGTACTTCTTCAGGTCCTTCATCACGAAGGACTGCTTCAGCGCCTCGCGGTAGCGGGCGAGGTTCCTGTCCGTGCAGGGCCTGCCCTCGGCCTTCAGCGCCACCACCGCCTCCGCGGCCAGCCGCCCGGTGGTCATGGCGAGGTTCGAGCCCTCGCGGTGCACGGCGTTCACGAACTGGCCCGCGTCGCCCACGATGATCCAGCCGTCGCCCGTCAGCCGCGGGATGGCGTCGTAGCCGCCCTCGGGGATCAGGTGGGCGACGTATTCCTTCACTTCCGCGCCCTTCAGCAGCGGCGCGATCGAGGGGTGCGCCTTCAGCCGGTCGAGCAGGACGTAGGGGGGCACCTGCGTCTCGACGAAATCCGAGATCAGGCAGCCGATGCCGACCGAGATGCTTTCGCGGTTGGTGTAGAGGAAAGCGGTCCCGACCATGCCCGAGGTCACGGTGCCCATGATCTCGATGACGACGCCGTCCTCCTCGCCCGAAAGGTTGAAGCGCTCGCGCACCGTCTCCTCGGGCAGGAAATGCGTCTCCTTCACCGCCAGCGCCACATGGGCCGGCGCCAGCTCGGGGCGCAGCTTCGCGCGCTGGCCGATCAGGCCGTTCACCCCTTCCGCCAGGATCACCACATCGGCGAAGATCGGCTCGCCCGCGCGGTCGGTCCTCACCCCGATCACCCGGCCGGTCCCGTCCTTCACCAGGTCGGTGACGGTGGTCTCCGTCACCACCAGCGCGCCGGCCTCGCGCACCCGGCCGCTGAACCAGCGGTCGAACTGGGCGCGCAGGATGGTGTAGCGGTTGGGCCGGTCCTCGTTGAAGTCGTTCGAGCGGTAATGCGCGCCGGTGTGGGAGCTGTCGTCCAGCAGCCAGACGCGCTGCTCGACGACATGGCGCTCGAGCGGGGCGTCCTCGCGGAAGTCGGGGATGATCCGCTCCAGCGCGTCGGCATAGAGGATCGCGCCCTGCACGTTCTTCGAGCCCGCGCTTTCGCCGCGCTCGAGCTGCAGGACGTTCAGCCCCGCCTTCGCCATCACATAGGCCGCGGCGTTGCCGGACGGCCCGGCCCCCACCACGATCGCGTCGAAATGCTCGGCCATCGTCCCCTCCCCTACCCGGCCATCGCGCGCGCGCCCAGGCGGCGGGCGAAGGCGTCGGTCAGCGCCGGCAGAACGCCCAGCGCATCGGCCACGACGCCCAGATGGGCGAAGTCGAAGATCGGCGCGGCGGGGTCGGTGTTGATCGCCACGATCAGATCCGCCCCCTCCACGCCCACCCGGTGCTGGATGGCGCCGGAGATCCCGGCGGCGATGTAGAGGCGGGGCCGGATGGTCTTTCCGGTCTGGCCGATCTGGCGGTCGGCCGGGGCCCAGCCCTTCTGCACCACGGGGCGCGAGCAGCCCCATTCGCCCCCCAGCACGGCCGCCAGCCGCTTCGCGAGATCGAGGTTCGCCGCGCTCTGCAGGCCGAGGCCCCCCGCCACAACGATGTCGGCATAGGCGAGGCTCGAATCCTCGGTCGCGGCATCGGCCACGAAATCGAGGATCTTGGTCACCACGTCGTTCTCGCCGAGGCCGAGCGCGCAGCGCACCACCGGGCCGGTGCGGGCCGGATCGCGCTCGGGCATCGCCATGACGCGGGGGCGCACGGTGGCCATCTGGGGCCGGAAGTTCAGCGTGTAGATGGTGCACAGCAGCGACCCGCCGAAGGTGGGCCGGGTCGCGGCGAGGCTCTTGTCCGCGTCCACGTCCAGTTCCGTGGAATCCGCCGTCAGCCCGGTGCGCAGCGTGGTGGCGACCGAGCCGGCAAGGTCGCGGCCCAGCGTGGTCGCCCCCAGCAGCAGGATCTCGGGCTGGTGCGCGTTCACCATGTCGGTCAGCGCGCGGGTGTAGGGCTCGTTGCGGTAGTCCGCCAGCACCGGGTCGGCGGTCAGGTAGACGCGGTCGGCGCCATGGGCGAAGGCCTCGGCGCAGGCGGCGTGGGTGGCGGCGTCCTCGGGGCCGATCACCGCGCCGCACAGGTCGACGCCCAGCTTGTCGGCCAGCTTCCGGCCCTCGCCCAGCAGCTCCCACGACACGGGGTGGACCCGCCCGCGCTCGATCTCGACATAGACCCAGACGTGCCGGTAGCTGCGGAACCTCTCCGGCAGCTCCTTCTTCATGCCGGCCCGGCCGCCGGCGGCGGGGGGCTTCGGGGCTTGAGCCATGGTGCCCTCCTCAGGCGGCGGAGGCGGAGAGGTCCGCCTCGAGTTTCGGCTGGGACGCGAAGATCAGGTCGATGACGGCGTCGGCCACCTGGCCGGGGCGCTTGCCCTCCACGGCCACCATCTCGGCGCGGTCGGTGCGCGCCTGCGGGGCGAACACCCGCTTGACCACGGTGGGCGAGCCGCGCAGCCCGCACAGCAGCAGGTCGGTCACGCCCGCCTCCTCGGCGGACCACACGGCAAGGGGCGCGCGGGCGGCGCGCAGCACGTCGGCGATCGTGCCGCGGCGCACGGTGTTCAGCCCCTCGACCACGGTGATCAGGCAGGGCAGCGCGGATTTCAGCACCTGCACCCCGCCCTCGGCACGGCGGCGGGCGACGATCTCGCCCGCCGCCACGTCCACGAGGTCGATGGCGGCGACATAGGTCAGCTGGTTCAGCCCCAGCCGGCGCGCGATGCCGGGGCCGACCTGGGCGGTGTCGCCGTCGATGGTCTGCTTGCCGGTGAACACGATGTCGACGGGCCGCGCCGCGCCGATCTTCGCCAGCGCGGTCGCCAGCGCGAAGGAGGTGGCGAGCGTGTCGGACCCGGCGAAGCGGCGGTCGGTGATCAGCACCGCGGCGTCCGCCCCTATCCCGAGGCAGCGGCGCAGCGCCTCCTCCGCCATCGGCGGGCCCATGCACAGCACGGTGACCCGGCCGCCATACTGGTCGCGCAGCCGCAGCGCCTCCTCCAGCGCGAACAGGTCGTAGGGGTTGACGATGGTCGGCACCCCCTGCCGCATGATGGTGTTGGTGACCGGGTGGACGCGGATCTGCGCCGAGTCCGGCACCTGCTTGATGCAGACGACGATGTTGAGGCCGTCGACATCCTCGACGGGACCTGCGCCTGGATCGGCGATCGGCTGGGGGGCGTCCATGGCGGTCTCCCGGGGCTCAGGGGCGATGCGCGCGCCGGGCGCGGCGCGCAGGGGCGGCGGTTCTCCGCGCGCCGGGGACGGCGCGCGGCGGGGTTCGGTGCCGCGCGCGGCGCGCGCGGGGGGGTCACTCGGCGGCGAAGCGCAGTTCGGACAGGCCGACATGGAACCCGGCCTTCTCGCGGGCCTTGTCCTTGAAGACCTTGAACACCTTCTCCTCGACCGGGGACGATGTCACGAAGTCCAGATAGGCGGTCTTCAGCTGCATCCGCGCGTGCAGGAAGATCTCGTCATCCGTCATCGTCCCGAAATCGGTGCGCGCCAGATACTGGCCCATGCGGCGCAGGATGTGCAGGCGGCAGACGTTGAGAACCTGTTCATCGTAGGGCAGCAGGAAGAACAGGAAGAAATCTTCGGCCGAGCTGAGTTCGTCCATCTGGTCGCGCAGGGTGCGTCCGGCGAGGTCCTTCATCGGTCAGGCTCCTGGTTGGGCGGAAAGGGGGCGGGCGGGGGGTCGTCGGCAGGGCGCGCCGTCGCGCAGGCCCTCGCGGGCGTCGAGGCGGGCTTCGAGGAAGGCGACGCGGTCGGCCAGCGTCGCGAGCGCCCGCCCCACCGGGTCGGGCATCTGGTGGTGGTCGAGATCGATGCGCAGGCCGCCCCGGGGGCCGGGGGCGCGGTCGCGGCGCACGATGCGCGCGGGCATGCCCACCAGCGTCGCGCCGTCCGGGGCATCGGCGACGACCACCGAATTGGCCCCGACGCGGACATCGGACCCAAGGCGCACCGGCCCCAGCACCTTGGCCCCCGCGCCGACCACCACGCGGTCGCCCAGCGTCGGGTGGCGCTTGCCGGGCGACCAGGACACCCCGCCCAGGGTCACGCCGTGATACAGGGTCGCGTCGCGGCCGATCTCGGCGGTCTCGCCGATCACCACGCCCGCGCCATGGTCGATGAAGAGGCCGGGGCCGATGCGCGCCCCCGGGTGGATGTCGACGCCGGTCGCGGCGCGCGCCAGCGTCGCCAGCACCCGCGCGCCCATGCGCCAGCCGCGCGCCCACAGGCGGTGCGCGAGGCGGTGCGCGACGATGGCGTGCAGGCCGGGATAGCACAGCGCGGTCTCGACCGGCCCGCGGCAGGCGGGGTCGCGGGCCTTGATGCAGCCGAAGTCGGCGGCGATCAGCGCGCGCAGGCCGGGCGCGGCGGCACCCGACGCGGGGCGCGCGCCGCGCGGCGCCGTCCGGCCGGCGGTGGCTGCGGCTGCGGCTGTGGCTGCGGCGGTCATGGCGCCCCCCCTCACTGCGCGGCCTGCGCCGCGCCCAGCGCATCGGCGCACAGCGCGGCGAGCGCGGCGGCGTCGGGGGCGCGCTTGGCGGCGGCGACATGGGCGCGCAGCAGCGGCAGCACGGCGCGCGCGGTCCCGGCATCGTCGGGCAGGCCGGCCGCGGCCAGCGCGCGGCGCAGGCCCGCGCCGCCGGAATGCTTGCCCAGCACGATGACATGGGCGCGCCCGAACAGGGCCGGCGACAGCCCCTCGTAGCTCGCGCGGTCCTTCAGCAGCCCGTCGACATGGATCCCCGCCTCGTGCGCGAAGGCCGCCGCCCCCACCACGGGGCGCTGCTCGGGCAGCGCGCGCCGCGCGGCGCGGGCCACCAGCGCGGACAGGCCCGGCAGGGCCGCGAGATCGATCCCACCATCCCCGCCGCGCATCGCGACCGCCGCCGCGACCTGCTCCAGCGCGGCGTTGCCCGCCCGCTCGCCCAGCCCGTTCACGGTGACCGACAGCCAGGACGCCCCGGCCGCCGCGGCCGCCAGCGTGTTGGCGGTCGCCATGCCGAGGTCGTCGTGGCCGTGGAATTCCAGCGGGATCGGGCAGGCGGCCCGCACCCCCGCCACCAGCGCATGGGCGGCGAAGGGGTCGAGCAGCCCCAGCGTGTCGGACAGCCGCAGCCGCACCGCGCCATGCGCGCGGGCCGTGCGGGCAAGCTCGGCCAGGAAGGCGGGGTCGGCGCGCGAGGCGTCCTCGGCCCCGAGCGACGGCGCGAAGCCCAGCGCGCGGGCGCGTTCCAGCATGTCGGCGACCGCCGCCAGCGCCCAGGCGCGGTCGCGTCCCAGCTTGGCGGCGAGCTGGCGGTCCGAGGCCGGCACCGCCATGTGCACCCGCCGCGCGCCAAGGCCCCGCGCCGCCTCCAGATCGCGGGCGTCGAGCCGCAGCCAGGCCACCGGCGCCGCCCGTCGCAGGGTCGCGGCGATGGCCGCGATGTCGTCGCATTCGGCCGCGCCCATGGCGGGCACGCCGCATTCCACCTCGGCCGCGCCGGCGGCGTCCAGCGCCCGGGCGATGGCCAGCTTCTCGGCGTGGTCGAAGGCGACGCCCGCCGCCTGCTCGCCGTCGCGCAGCGTCGTGTCGCTGATGGCGACCGGACCGGTCAGGGTCAGGGCGGACGGGATGGGGGCGGCGGGCGTCATGGCGGGCCCCCTTCAGGCGTAGGCGGGCGCGAAGGCGGCCGCCTCGGGCCCCTCGGCGGTCCAGAAGGGCGACATGGCGCGCAGCCGGGCGATGATGGCCGGCATGGCCTCCAGCACCCGGTCGATCTCGGCATCCGTGGTCTCGCGGCTCAGCGAGAAGCGGATCGCGCCGTGCGCGGCGGTGAAGGGGATGTCCATCGCCCGCAGCACATGGCTGGGTTCCAGCGAGCCCGAGGTGCAGGCCGACCCCGACGAGGCGGCGATCCCCTCGCGGTTCAGCAGCAGCAGGATCGCCTCGCCCTCGATGAACTCGAAGGCGACGGTCGTGGTGTTGGGCAGCCGGTCGCGGACATCGCCGGTGACGAAGCAGTGCCCGATGCGCTGGACCAGGCCCTTCTCCAGCCGGTCGCGCAGCGCCGCCATGCGCGCGCCGTCCGCCGCCAGCGTCTCGAGCGCCAGCGCGGCCGCGCGGCCCATGCCGACGATGGCGGGCGCGTTCTCGGTGCCGGCGCGCCGGCCCCGCTCCTGGTGGCCGCCGCGGATCAGCGGGCGGAAGCGGACGCCGCGCCGCACATACAGCGCGCCGATGCCCTTGGGACCGTGGAACTTGTGCGAGGACAGCGACAGCATGTCGATGGCCGTGCCCTTCAGCGCGACGGGCAGCTTGCCCACGGCCTGCACCGCGTCGGTGTGGAACAGCGCCCCGGCCTCGTGCGCCAGATCGGCCAGCCCCTCGACCGGGAACACCGTCCCCGTCTCGTTGTTGGCCCACATCAGCGACACCAGCGCGGTGCGCGGCGACAGCGCGGCGCGGTAGGCGTCGATGTCGAGCCGCCCCTCGCGGTCCACGGGGATGCGGCGGACCGTGACGCCCTCGTGCTTCTCCATCCACGCGAGCGTGTTCAGGATCGCCGGATGCTCGACGGCCGAGGTGACGACCTCCGTGCGCGAGGGGTCGGCGGCGAGGCCCGCCCGCAGCGCCGTCGCGTTGGATTCGGTGCCGCCGGAGGTGAAGATCACCTCGTGGTCGTGCTCGGCCCCGATCAGGGCCTGCACGGCGCGCCGCGCGGCCTTGACCGCGCCGCCGACCTCGGCCCCGAAGGCGTGGATCGAGGAGGCGTTGCCGAACTGCTCGGTGAAGAACGGCAGCATGGCGGCGACCGTCTCCGGGGCGACGCGGGTGGTGGCGTTGTTGTCGAGATAGACGGGCGTCATGGCGCGGTCCCCCTTCAGGCCTTGGCGACGGGCACGACGCGGACCGGCCGGCCCAGCGCCTCGGAAATCCGCTTCTGCAGCCCGCCCAGCGTCAGCGAGGCGGCCGAGCAGCCCGCGCAGGCACCCTTGAGGTGCACGAGCACCAGCGCGCCCTCGAGATCGACCAGCTCGACGTCGCCGCCATCGGCCTGGAAGGTCGCGCGCATGCCCTCGACCGTGCGGGCGACGAGGATCGCCTCCTGCGCGGCCGTGCGGCCCGCGGCGGCGGGGGCGGAGGGGGGCGCGGAGGGGGGCGCGGCGGCGGGGACCGGCGCGGGCGCCGCCAGCGGGGCGATGGCGATCGGGGCCATGGCGACCGGCGCGATGGCGGCCGCGGCGGGCGCGACCGGGATGGCGGCCGCCTCCGGCAGCACGAAGCCCGCCTTCTTCCGCGCGGCCGGCTTCGGCGCGGCCGCGCCGAACACATAGGCGGCCCCGGCGGCGAGCGCGCCCTCGGCCACCATGGCGGCGTTGACGCTCGCCAGCAGCTCCTCCAGCGGCTCGCGGCAGGAATTGCAGCCGCCGCCCGCCTTGGTGTGGTTGGTGACGCCCTCGATGTCGGTCAGCCCGTTCGCGCGGATGGCGCGCTCGATCATGCCGGCGTCGGCGCCGAAGCACTTGCAGACCAGCGCGCCTTCCTCGTGGTCGTCGTCCTCGACCGTCTCGCCGCGCCAGGCCTGCACGGCGGCCGTCAGCGCCTCCTGCCCCATCACCGAGCAGTGCATCTTCTCGGGCGGCAGCCCGCCCAGGAACGCCGCGATGTCCTGGTTGGTCAGGCGCCGCGCCTCCTCGACGGTCTTGCCGATGATCAGCTCGGTCAGCGCCGAGGAGGACGCGATGGCCGAGCCGCAGCCGAAGGTCTGGAAGGTCGCGGCCTCGATGACCTCGGTCTCGGGGTCGACCTTCAGCATCAGCTTCAGCGCGTCGCCGCAGGACAGCGAGCCGACCTCGCCGACCGCGTTGGCGCCCGGCAGCGCGCCGGCGTTGCGCGGGTTGAAGAAATGGTCCTTGACGGTGTCGGTGTAGTCCCACATGGCGCGCCCCCCTCAGCAGAACGACTTGCCGCAGCCGCAGGTCGAGGCGGCGTTGGGGTTGTTGAACACGAAGCCCGCGCCTTCGAGGCGCTGCACGAAGTCGATGGTGACGCCGGCCAGATGCGCCTGGCTCTCGGGATCTATCAGCACGGTCACGCCGTCCGACTCGATCACCGCGTCGTCGCCGGCGCGGGTCAGTTCCAGCGCCATGCCGTATTGCAGGCCGGCGCAGCCGCCGCCGTTGACCATGATGCGCAGGCCCGCCACGGGGCGGCCCGCCCCCTCGATGGCGCTGCGGATGGCGGCGCGGGCGGTGTCGGTAAGCTCCAGCATCTCGTCGTCTCCCATCGGAGGGGTTGTGCGTCCCGCCCTGCACTGCGAGGAGCGTGCCAACTTCAAATATCCACTCGAAACAATGATTTGAGTTATTTCCGTCGGCCGCGGCCGCGACATTGGCAGGTTTGCGACAAGGCGCGGACGCGACAGGCGCGGCCGCCGCATGCAAGATTGCCGGCGTTCGACAGGGGGGAATCGGCCATGCGGCTGGCGGCGGCGGCGGCGACATTGGCGATGACGGCTGCGCCCGGCGCGGGCGCGGCGGATGGGCCGTCCGTCGACTGCGCCGGGGCGCAGGGCGCGGCGGCCCTCGTCTGCGACGACGCGGGCCTGTCCGCGCTGGACCGGCGGCTGTCGGACCTCTACCGCGCGGCGCTCGAGGCTGCGCGCGGGCGCGGCGAGGGCGCGGCGGAGGCCGAGGCGACGCTGAAGGCGACCCAGCGCGGCTGGATCAAGGGCCGCGACGAATGCTGGAAGGCGGACGACGAGCCCGCCTGCGTGCGCGCGGCCTACGAGCGCCGCTCGGCGCTTCTGGTGGCGGCGTGGATGCTCGAGACGCCCGCCTCCGTCGAGGCATGGGTCTGCGGCGATGCGCCGGGCCCCAACCTCACGGTCATGGCCTTCTCGGGCGACAGCCCCGCCGGCCGTCTCGAATACGGCGACCGCGTCGAGGCCGCCCAGCGCATCGCGACCCAGGGCGGCGAGCGCCATGAGGGGTCCTTCGGCGTGTCGTTCGAGCGGAACGGCGACGGGGGCAGGCTCGAATGGCCGCAGGGAACCGTGACGGCCTGCGTGAGGGGCTGACGGCTCAGGCCTCCGGCGCGAAGCAGTCCGCCTTTTCGGGGCATTCGTCGCAGCTGGGCGACAGGCACAGCGAGAAGGCCGCGTCCGCGCAGATCTGGCGGTAGAAGAACTTCTTCCACCGCATGTTGCGGTCGTTCAGGGCAACGGCCCGCGGAAAATGGCGCGCCATCAGCGCGGTCAGCGCCGGGCGCGAGGGCAGGCCCAGATCCTCCCACAGATGGCGGCTCCCCATGGCCCGGCGGGCGATGATGTCGGCCAGCCACAGGCTTTCGGCGCCGCGCGCCCCGCCCCGCCAGCGCAGCAGCATCGAGAGCGCCGCCTGCTCGGGCGGGGGCGCGGCGCGCGCCAGGGCCAGGTCGGGCAGCGCGGCCTGCGGGAACCAGCGCGCGGCCAGCCCGTTCAGCGCGGCGCGGTCGAGGCCCAGCAGGTCGGGCAGCGTCCCCCTGCCCGCCGCGCGCTCGTGCAGCGCCAGCCCCACCATGCAGGCGAGGTCGGCGCGGTCGGCATCGTCCGGCCCCGGCGTCGCCAGCAGCGCGTGGCGGCGTCCGGGCGCGCCGCCTGCGGCGTCAATCCAGGGCGGCATGGGTCTGGCAGTCCTTCGGGCAGACGCGGGCGCAGGCCCCGCAACCGATGCAGGCGCCGGCATCGGCCAGCACCATGACCTTGCGTTCCACCTCATCGTCGTCCTCGTCCTCGAGACCGACGAAGGAACCGTCCCCGGTCACGCCCTTCAGGGTCATCACGTCCCGGCCGCAGACCTTGTAGCAGCGGCCGCAGCCGATGCATTTCCCGGCATCGATGGCGACGAGGAATTCGGGGGTGTAGGCGGTCCCCCCGCGGGTCAGGGCTGTGATCGGCATGGCTCTCGGGCTCCGCTCCGGGGGGGTGGGGCGGACGGCAGGGGCCGCCCGCGCGAACGCGTCGTCGCGGGCCCGCGCCCGCGGGCGGGTCAGGCCGTCTCCAGCGCCTTCAGCGCCTTGCGCGCGGCGTCCAGTTCGGCATGGGCGTCGAAGGCGGCCTGCGCGACCTCGGGGATCTTCCGCCAGTCGGTCGGCAGCTCCTCGGACAGGTCGTGCAGCGCCATCTTGCTGTCCGTGGCGCGCATCGACAGCTTGCGGATCCTCGCCTTCATCTCGTCTGCGGTCATGGCGGTCTCTCCCTGTCAGGCGCGGGCGGCGTCGGGGTGGGCGGCGATCGTCGCGGCGGCATCGGCGGCCAGCGCCTCGCCCGCCGCCGCCAGCGCCGCGAAATCGTCGAAGCCGAAGCGGTGCACGTCGCGCAGGTGCTTCGACAGCGCCACCAGCCGGCCGGTGATCAGGATGATGCGGCCGAAGCCCTCATGGCTCATCTTGCTCATCGGGCTGGCCATGAGGCCGGTGGTCTTCTCGATCAGCAGGCCGACCGCGCCGTAGAACCGCTCGATGCGCCACAGCACCTCCGGCTCGGGGTCCGAGATGATCGGGATCAGCCGCCGCTCCGCCCGCGTGACCACGAACTCGGCCAGAAGCTCGGCGTCGGACTTCGCGTCCCAGCTGCCATAGCTGTCCTCGGCGCGGATCACGGCGACCAGTTGCTTCAGGAACGGGCTGTCGGGCATCACGCCCCCGCGCGGGGCCTCGAGAACGTCGGTCACTGTGCGAACTCCTCGGTGTCGCTGTCCATGAAGGCGGGTCTGGGCGCGTCGCGCCCGAGGATCTTGCGCAGCCAGGGCGGCGGCGCGCCGCGCAGCATCGCCTGCACGCGGGCGATCACGGCGCTGATGGGCTCGGGGTCCTTCAGCTTGACCGGGTGGATGCCGCTGCGGACCACGCGGGCCGCCGCCGGGCCGCCGATGGCCAGCACGAACAGCAGCGCCGTGCCGGCCAGCGCATCGACCTTGGGGCCGATCTTGTCGTCGCCTTCGGCGTGCCGGCCGGACTGTTCCGTGACGTCGTCGAAGCCCACCGCCTCGACGAACCGCCACGCCTCGCGCGTGACCTCGTAGACGGCGAATTTGCGGGCCGATCCGAAATGGGCGTTCAGGTGCTCCATGTCGTTGGTGGCGATGGCGATCTTCAGCGGCTTTTCGGCGACGGGGCTCATGGGGGCCTCCTGAGGGTCAATGAGACGCAGATGACGGGCTTGCATGCTCGAACTCCCTGTCGATGGGGGCGGCGCCCCAGTCCGCGGGGGCATGATGGCGGCCGCGGGCCTGCACGGCGTTGGCGACCTCGAACAGCAGGGCGCGGGTGCCGCGATAGCCGACGCGCAGGACATCCTGCGCGCCCAGGCGGTCGAAGATCGGGAACCCGGCATGGATCAGCGGCAGGCCCAGCCGTCCGGCCGCCTGCCGGCCATGGGCATTGGTGATCAGCATCTCCGCCGCGCCGCAGGCCGCCCGCCGCTCCAGCTCTCCGAGATCCGAGATCGCGACCTCCTCCGCCGGAACCCGCTCGAGCAGCGCGGCGACCGGCGAGGTCGAGACGGCCGCCACCACCTCCGCGCCGACCGAGGCGAGGCCGGTGGACAGGGCGAACAGCAGGTCCGGGTCGGCCCCGATGGCGAGCCTCAGGCCGCCGATGTGGAAATGCGCATCCAGCGAGGCGTCGAGCAGCCGCGATCGGTCGCGCTTCAGCGTCGCCGGCACGTCGTCGACCCGCGCCAGCCCCATCAGCGTCCTTACCAGAGCGTCGGCGGCCTTGAGGCCGGTCAGCGACCGGAACACCCGGAACGGCACGCCGCAGCGCGCCTCGAGCAGCTGCGCGGCAGGGCGCATGCTCTCGCCCGCCGCCAGCGTGAAGGCGCTCGCGCCCATGGCGCGGATGTCCTCGAGCCGGGTCCCGCCCAGCGAGGTGCCCGCCCAGGCGTCGGCCACATGGCCGTCGAGCGAGGCCGACAGGTCCGGCAGCACCACCGGCTCCAGCCCGAACAGGCGGATCAGCCGCGCCAGCTCCTCCACGTCCGCGGGCGTCAGGTGGCTGCCCGCCAGCAGGTTCACCCGCCGCGGACCCGCCATGCGCGGGGCGGGATCGGCCTCGGGCACCAGCGCGTCCACGATGGCCGCGACGGCGCGCGCCCATCCCTCCTCCAGCCCGCCGGCGAAATCGGGGGTCGAGGCGTAGACGATGGCCGTGTCGTCGAAATCGGGGCGGCGGGCGCGCATCAGGCGCAGCTCGCCCGGGATGTCCTCGCCGCGGGTCTCGGTCAGGGCGGTCGAGGCGATGCCGATGAACTTCGGCTGCGCGCGCCTGCGCAGGTTCTCGATGGCCTCCTCGATCTGCTCGGCCCCGCCGAGGATGGTGCTGACCTCGCTCATGGCGGTGGTCTGCAGCGGCACCGCCTCCTTGAAGTGGCGCACCATGGCCACCATCGCGAAGGCGGTGCAGCCTTGGCTGCCGTGGAACAGCGGGATCGACCCCTCGATCCCGAGATAGGCGAGCGCGGCCCCGAGCGGCGCGCTCGACTTCAGCGGGTTCGTGGACAGGGCGCGCCGCGGGTGGACGATGCGGGCCATCAGCAATCCTCCTCGAAATCCTCGGCCGCGCCCGCGGCGGCCAGCCGCAGCGCCTGCGCGGGCGCGCAGTCGGCGGCGTATTCGGCCTCCCAGGGCGCGGGTTCGCGCAGCTCGGCCCACATCGGGTTGTTCACGGCCCGGTCGATGGCGCGCACGAGGTCCAGCATCCCGGCATAGCCGGCATAGGGCTCGTGCTTCTCCTGGTTGACGTCGACCCAGGGCATCTTCGCCTTCAGGGCCACGAACTGGCTGCGCCCGCCCGACATCAGCACGTCGGCCTCCGCGGCCTTCAGCGTGCGGTACATCTCGCGCGGGGTCATGGTGTCGAACATGTGGCTGTCGTCGCCCATGATCCCGACGATGCGGCCCTTGTCCTCCTCGGTGGCCTTGCGGGTCGAGGTGCCGACAACGACCATCCCCAGCTCCTGCAGGGCCGAGACCACCGACCATGATTTGTGCCCGCCGGTGAACAGCAGCACCCGCCTGCCGGCGACGCGGGGGCGGTGGGGTTCCAGCGCGGCCCTGATCTTCGCCTCCTCCTCCGCGATCAGCGCCTCGCAGCGGTCGATCAGGCCCGCGTCGGCCCCGCGCTCGACCAGCATGCGGCACAGCGTGCGCAGGGCGTCCGACGTGTCGGAGATGCCGTAGAAGCTGCCCTCGAAGAACGGGATGCCCCAGCGCTCCTCCAGCTTGCGCGCCAGCGTGATCAGCGCCTTGGAGCAGACCACCATGCTGACGCGGGCCCGGTGCGCCATCGCCACCTGCCGGTAGCGCGCGTCGCCGGTGATCGAGCCGAGGATGCGGATCCCGAGCCGGTCGAGCAGCGGCTTCACCTGCCAAAGCTCGCCCGACAGGTTGTAGTCGCCGATGATGTTCACGTCATGGGCGGTGGGGTTCTCCGGCTCGACGGTGCCGATGACATGCTCGAGCAGCGTCTCGCCCGCCAGCTTGTTGCCGAGGTTCTTGGACCCGGCGAAGCCCGGCGCGTTCACCGGGATCACCGGCGTGCCGAACTTCGCGGCCGCGGCCCGGCAGACCGCCTCGACATCGTCGCCGATCAGCGACGGCACGCAGGTCTGGTAGACGAACACGGCCGGGGGCGCGTGGGTCTCGATCACCGCGCGGATGGCGCGGAACAGCTTCGTCTCTCCATGGCCCATGACGATGTCGAGCTCGGACAGGTCGGTGGTCAGGCCGGTGCGGTAGAGCGTGGACCCCGACGAGGCGCAGCCGCGGTTGTCCCAGCCATTGCCCTCGCAGGCCAGCGGCCCGTGCACCAGGTGGGCGGCATCGACGATGGGCTGCAGCGCGATCTTGGCCCCGTCGAAGGCGCAGCCGCCCGCGGCCGCGCCGGGCGTCAGCGGCTTGGCGCAGCCCTTCTTGCGCTCCTCGAAGGATTTGGCGGCGTTGTGCCCGCAGGCGGGCTCGGTGAACACGTCCGCGATCTTCGCCCTCAGCGCCTCGGCCATGCACCGCCCCCGTTTGTCGCGTTCCCGACGCCCCGCCCTGTCGGCCCTGCGACGATTGTCGCGACAGGCACCGGCCCGGCGGGGCCTTCGGGGGGGACATTGCAGGGGGCGTGCCAGCCGGTCGCCCGCCTCGGGAAACAGGGGGGCGGGGGGGCGATGCGGGTCGCGGACATCGGCGGGCGGCGCCTGCGCCATGCGCTGGCGGGGCCGGAGGGCGGGCCGGCGCTGGCGCTCGCGACCGCGCCGGCACGGATTTCCGGGTGTGGGACGCTGCCCTGCCGCGTCTGGGGCCGGGCTGGCGCGTGCTGCGCCGGGACTTCGCCGGGCATGGGCTGTCCGAGCCGATGGACGGGCGCCGCGCCATCGCGCGGCACGCCGAGGAGCCGCTGCGCTGGGGGATGCGGTCGGGATCGGACGCGCGGCGGTGTTCGGCGTGCCGGTCGGCGGCCGGATCGCACGGGCGGGCGCCGCCGCCCGGCCCGACCGGGCGCGCGGGCTGATCGCCGCCGACACCGCGGCCGGGATCGGCGACGCGGACAGCGGGGCGGCGCGCATCGGCGCGGTGCGCGAGCGGGGCCTCGGCGGCATGGCCGAAACCACCCTCGAACGCCGGTTCCCCGCCGCCCTGCCGGCCCGGCCCGTCGCGCTGCACCGCCTGGGCTGTTTCCGCGTCGTGGCGGCCGGGCGGACCCTCACCCGCGCCGCCGATCGGCCGAACATGGCGGATCCGCCGCCGAGCCGGCGGATCCGCGACCCCGAGGTCGTGTCGCCCGTCGTCGCCACCACCCGCGCGGGCAGGCGCGGCTTGGCGACCGGCGCCCTGCCCGCGCCGGTCGCGCAGGAACTGGCCGCCCGACGCGCCGCGCGGCAGCGGCGGATCGCAAGTCAGGCGCGAGATCGGGCCATCGATAAAATTGTATCCGAAATCGCCCAATGATATCAAATGTCCCCACTGAGGACACGGCCCGATCCCGCCGCGCGGCCCCGCGGGCCGCCGCTTCAGCCGCCCAGCCATCCCGCCTGCGCCTCGCCCTTCGGCGCGATGCGGAGGCGGAGGCTGCGCGGGCGGGCCCCCGCGACGCGCCACGGATGCCGCCGGCGGCCGGCCCTCCGGCGCTCCGCCGCACGGGCCTTCTCGCGCGTCTCCGGCGCGTCGGCCTCCGCGGCCGCGGCCGCCGCGTCGGGGGCAGCCACACGGCGATGGCCGCATGGATCGGCAAGGCTCGGGCGCTGGATCGCCGCCCGCCCCGGCTCGCCTCCACGCCTGCCGTCGCGGTCGCCGTCAGCCCTCGGGCGCGGGCGACCACGCAGCCGCGTCGACGAGAACGGCCCTCGCGCCATCGGCGCGCGCCGCCTCGCCGCCCGCCGCCGCCAGCGGCACGGCGCCCGGCAGTGCGGCGATGATCGAGGGCGCGGCGAGCACCTCCTTCGGCGCGGCCATCCGGCGCGCCGTCTCGGCGGCTTCCAGCGCCGGACCGAAGGCGTCCACCAGCCGCCCGTGAGGACCGAGCGTCGTGCGCAGCACCGCGCCGGCCCCGAGACCGATGCTGCACAGCCAGGGATGGCCGGCGTCCGCGTTGCGGCCGTCGAGATAGCGCATCAGGCGCACCGCAGCGCCCGCGACGGCGGCGGCGGCGGCGGCGGCCGGTTCGCCCCGCGCGCCGCCCGCCCCCGCGACGCAGACATACCGATCGCCCGGGGCGCGCACGCGCTCGAGCCCGAGCGCGCCCGCGATCCGGCCGAAGGCGGCGTAGAGCGCGTCGATCTCGGCGGAGAGCGCGGCGGGGTCGCCGTCCCGCATCCGGTCGTCCAGGCCGTCGAGCGAGAGGGAGAGAGCCGCGCCCGGGCCAAGACGCCGCGCGAGGGCCAGACCGGGCTCGCGCACCTGCGCCGCGTCGATCACGTCGCGCGGCGCAAGGTCGACCAGAACGGCCTCGATCCGCTCGCGCTGGCGCTGGTGCTCGCGGGCGGTGCGCTCGACAAGCCCGGCATAGCTCTCGATCATCAGTTCCAGCTCGCGCATCCGCGAGATGTTCTGGCACTCCAGCACGATCAGCGCGCCGCTCCCTTCGCCGACGGTGCGGAAGACCAGCGCCATCACCAGCGTCCGCCGCTTGCGGCGCACGCGCTGCTCGGTGGCGAAGCGCCCCGCCTGCGCAAGCCCCGCGCGCAGCGCGGCGAGGTCGAGGCGCGGCAGGGCCTCGGCCAGCGACGCCGCGTCGGGCGCGTCGTCGAACCAGCCGTCGAACACGTCGTTGCGGAACCGGAACGCCAGCGTCTCGACGTCCAGCAGCGCGACGCCGACGCCGATGGCGCGCAGAAGCTGCTCGTTGATCACGCCGATCGCGGCGGCGGTCATGCGACCACCAGCCCGCGCCGCGCGTCGATCGCGCGCACGACGCTCGCCACGTCGTCCTCGTCGAAACCGTGATCGCGCAGGGCCTTCGCGAACAGGCGCGTCATCTCGTCGAAGTCGGCGTCGCTGAGCCGCAGGTGGCGATGCGCGGCGCGCAGCCGTTCCTCGTCGTAGTCCAGCGGACCGCCGAGAAGGCCCGCGACGAACTGGGTCTGGTGGTCGATCACCCGGCGCATGTCCACCGCCGCGAAGTGATCGCCGACCGTGTCGCTGTCGAGGACCGCCTCGTAGAATGCGATGATCACGCCGCTGACCCGGGGGAATCCGCCATACTTCTCGAAAAGGCTTGGCTGGTTCATGGTCGCTCCGGGACCCGCGCCGCTGGCCCCGATCATGAGGTCTCGGCGCCCGATTGCAAAGCGCCGCCTCGATGTCGCGGGGCGGAAGGCGCGGGGCCGCGGTTCGGTCCATGATGAGGGCGCGATCTTGGCGGCAGTGGAGGACCAGGCGGAAGCCCTTGGCGCGGTGCTCGATGCGCTGCCCGACGGCCTCGCGTTCTTCGACTCCGCCCGCAGGCTGATCGCCTGCAACGCCCCCCTGCGCCGCGCCCACGAGGCGACGGCGCCGCTGCTGCGCGCCGGCCTGGCCTGGGCGGACTTCATCGGCCATGCGGGACGGGGACCGTCCGGCGCGGGCCTCGCACGCGCGGCGGCCGCCTTCGACGCCGCGCCCGGGAGCCCGGTCGCCGTCGAGGTCCCGCGGCCGGGCGAGCGCCGGGTCCGCGTGGCGCTCCGACCCGACGCACGCGGCGGGTTCGCGCTGGTCGAGACCGACATGACCGCCGCGCGCATCGCCGAAGACCTGCGCGCCGAGGCCGAGGACATGCTGCGCCAGGTTCTGGACGCCTGCGCGCCGAGCATCGCGCTGGCCCGCCTGGCCGATGGCGGCGTGGTCTACCGCACGCCGGCATGGGCCGCGATGTTCGGACCGGTGGCGCATGACGGCGCGATCCATCCCGAGGCCGGCGGCCGCGCCGACCTGCTGGCCGCGCTGCTGCCGACGGGAAGGATCGACGCGCTGGAGATCAACCTGCGCGACGGTTCGGGCCGGACCTTTCCTGCGCAGGTGTCGGCGCAGGTGATCGAGCACGGCGGAGAGGACGCGGTCGTGTCGTCCTATGTCGACCTGACGCCGCTGAAGGCGCAGCAGGCGCATGTGCGCCGCCTGAATCAGCGGCTGTTCGACGCCATCGCGGCGCTGGACCAGGGCTTCGCGCTGTTCGACGCCGACCATGCGCTGGTCGTCTGCAACGCGCGGTATCGCGCGGCGAACGCGGCGCTGGCCGACATCGCGGTGCCCGGCGCGGCCAACACGGCGATCGTGGCGGCGGCCGGCGCGCGGGGCGCCGAGCCTCTGGCGGCGGGCTGGCCGGGGGCCGGGCGCGAACCGGTGGACGCGCGCTACGATTTCGCGCTGCCCGACGGGCGCTCCTTCGCCGCCTCGCGCCGCGCCACCAGCGATGGCGGCTTCGTGCTGGCGTGGCGCGACGTGACGGAGGCCCGGGCGGCGGCGCGCGAACTCGCCCGGCGGCGCGAGCAGGCGCACGAGGCCGAGAAGGTCGCGGCGCTGGCGGCGCTGCTGGCCGATGTCGCCCATGACCTCAACAACCCGCTGCTGGTGGTGACCGGGCAGGCGCTGATGCTGCGCGACGAGACACTGCCGACCGAGGCCCGGCGCCGCGTCGAGAGGATCGCCACATCCGCCGAGCGCTGCGCCCGCATCGTGCGCGCCTTCGTGGCCATCGCGCGCCAGCGTCCGCCGGCGCTGGCGCCCGTCGCCGCGGCCGAGGCGCTGGAGACCGCGCTCGACGTCGCGGGCGAGGCGCTGGCCGAGGCCGGCGCGACGGCGACGCTGCGGCTGGCGGCCGGATTGCCGCCGATGCTGGCGGACGCCTAGCAGATCGTGCGGGTGGTCGCCGACCTGCTGACCCATGCGGCGCGGACCGGGGCGGCGGGCGGCATGCGGGTCGCCATCGCGATCGACGCCGCGCCGGACCGCGACGGCGCCCATGTCGTCCTGCGCCTGTCCGACGACGGCCCGACCGCGACGCCCGAGCAGCGCGCCGCGCTGTTCGATCCGTTGCGGGCGGTGCGGACCGCGGCGGGGGGCGGGGTCGGGATCGCGCTGTGCCGGCAGATCGTGCTGGCTCATGGCGGGACCCTGGCGGCGCTGGAGCGGCCCGGCGGCGGCTCGGTCTACGCGCTGACGCTGCCGGCGGCGCGGGACGCCGACGGGACGGCCGCGTGACCGCGCCGCCCGCGCGCATCCGCATCGCGGTCTGCGACGACGAGCACGACGTGCGCGAGACCGTCGCGGAGTATCTGGCGCGCCGCGGCTTCGACGTGCTGCAGGCCGAAGACGGCGCCGCGCTCGAGCGGCTGATGGCGGGCGAGGAGGGGGCGGAGCGGCGCATCGAGGCCGTGCTGCTCGACATCGCGATGCCCGGCGACGACGGGCTTACCGTGCTCCGCCGCCTGCGGGCCGGGCCGCCGGTCGCGGTGATCATGCTGACCGCGCATGGCGACGTGGTGGACCGGATCGTGGGGCTGGAGCTCGGGGCCGACGATTACCTCGTGAAGCCGGTGGACCTGCGCGAGCTGGACGCGCGCATCCGCGCGGTCCTGCGCCGCCATGACGGGGCGCGGGGGGCCGTCCGGCCCCCGACGGGCCGATCCGCGCCCGGCCGATCCCTTCCCGGCCCGCCGCAGGTGCGTCGGCTGCTTTTCGACGGGCTGACGCTGGACCTCGAGGCCGCCACGCTGACCGGGCGCGACGGGGCGGCGGTCGCGCTGACGGCGATGGAGTTCCGCCTGCTGCAGGTGTTCGCCGAACGGCCGGGCCGGGTGCTGAACCGCGACCAGCTGCTGGAGCTGGCCCATGACCGGGACTGGGATCCGTTCGACCGGAGCATCGACATCCGCATCTCGCGCCTTCGCCGCAAGATCGAGCGCAACCCGGCGCGCCCCGCTCTGCTGCGCACCGTCAGGGGCGTCGGCTACGTGTTCGGGTCGGAACGCTAGGGCGGCGATCCTTCGCGCCGGATCGGGGCAGGCGCGCCGAGGATGCGCGGTCACGCGGTCGGGACCGTTGAGATCGCTGGCGTTTTCTTGAAGCTTTTTCTTGCCGGAGCTGACTCCGGACGGCCGGTCGAACCCGCATGACCGGTCGGCGCTCTCGTGCGCGCGGCCGCAGCCGCATCTCTGCTTGCCGCCGACGGCGCGCTGACGCAGTATTGACGCAGATTTCACGCGTGATGCCGGCCGCAATTGCGAAGCGCCTTTTTGAAACAATTGAAACATGGAACTCATTTCCTGAAATACGACTGAAAAGCGCGTCCTCCACAAGGTGCCCATCGACCCCGGGGCGTCGGGCCCCGCAGCAGCCCATCCGGCTGCGTGGCGATTGATGTTGTGGAGAAGTGACATGCCAACCATCAATGGAACCAACGGCAACGATGTGCTGTTCGATCAGGCGATGGGCACGACCGTTCTGGCGGGGGCGGGGAACGACACCATCCACGCCCATGCCAACGACGTGACGCTGGTGCCCCAGCCGGGCGGCGGCGTCCTGCCGGTGTACCAGCAGGACGTCTTCAACGGCGGCGCCGGAGGCGACACCGTCGTCTATCTCGCCAGCGGCGCGGGTGTCGAAGCCGATCTCGCGGCCGGCGTGGCGGTCCGTTCGGCGGGGGGCGTCGGCTTCGCGCCCGACCTGCTGATCAGCATCGAGCACCTGGTCGGCAGCAACCATGCCGACACGCTGCGCGGCAACGGCGCCGCCAACGTCCTGAACGGCGCACAAGGGAACGACCGGCTGCATGGCGAGGGCGGCAACGACAGCCTCTACGGCGGCCATGGCAACGACATGATGTGGGGCGGGAAAGGCGCCGACCTCATCATGGGCGGCGCCGGAAACGACTTCGCCTTCGGCAACGACGGAAAGGATCTCATCTACGGCGACGCCGGCAACGACTACCTGTCCGGCGGCAACGGCGACGACACGATCGACGGCGGCAGCGGCAACGACACCATTCTCGGCGGGAACGGCAACGACAGCATCACCGGCGGGGCGGGCGACGACCGGATCGACGCCGGTCAGGGCAACGACACCGTTGACGGCGGCGCGGGAGTCGACACTATCGTGTTCGCCTCTGCCCAGAAGGTCACGGTCGCCCTGTTCCAGGGCTTTTCCTCCGGGCCGACCGGCGAGAAGGCCATCGCGAACATCGAGAACGTCGTGACGGGATCCGGCGACGACTACGTGGCCGGCACCCACGGCGACAATCGCCTCGAGACCGGCAGCGGCGCCGACATCGTCTATGCGCTCGGCGGCGACGACACGGTGCTCGCCGGGGACGGCGACGACGTCGTCGATGGCGGCAATGGCGACGACTATGTCCGCGGCGGGAACGGTCGCGACGAGATCCTCGGCGCGGGCGGCAACGACTCGCTCTACGGCGATGCCGGAAACGACACGCTGTCGGGAGGGAGCGGCAACGACGTGATGAACGGCGGATCGGGCAACGATGTCGTCGACGGCGGCAGCGGCAACGACACCCTCTTCGGTGGCTCCGGGAACGACCAGCTGGTCGGCGACGCCGGCAATGACTTCCTGTCCGGCGACACGGGCAACGACTGGCTTCGCGGCGGCGGCGGGAACGACACGCTGAACGGCGGCAGCGGCCACGACTGGATCGACGGCGGCACCGGCTTCAACACCATCGCGACCGGCGCCGGCAAGGACGTGATCGGCTACTCGGCCGGCCAGCTCGGCTACAACACCGTGACCGACTTCAGCGTGGCGAACGACCGGTTCGACTTCGGGCCGGGCCTGCTGGCGGGCGGTCCCGGCGTCGACCTCGACGACGTGCTCTACGCGCAGGCGTCCTTCGCCGATCTGGCCGACAGCTTCCTCGTCGCGAACATCGCCGGCGAGGGCTGGCGCAGCGTCGCGCTGGTGCAGGGCGTCGGCGCCGCGACCCTGAACGGCATGATCGCGGACGGCAGCCTGCTGTTCGAGCCGTCGCTCAACCCCGGGGTCGGCGGCGGCGCCGACGATCTGTTCGGCTGACCCCGCGGCGCGGCGGCCATGTCCGCCCCGCGCGCGGATCGACCTGCCGGGGCGGCGCGTCCGCCCCGGCCCCTTGCCAACCCCTGTCAGGAGGACGCGCCATGGCGCTCGCCCCATCCGATGTCGCGCGCCTGCGCGAAAGCTGCGCCGCGCTGGCCCGTGACCCTGCGCGCGCGGCGGCGTGCTTCCACCGCCATCTGTTCGCGCTTGCGCCCGCGGCGCGGCCGCTGTTCGGCGACGGCCTCGCCACGCACGGAGAGCGGCTGATCGCGGCGCTGGGCTTCGTGACCGACAATGCCGACGACTGGCGGCGCGTGGCGCCCGTGGTCGAGGCGCTGGCGGTGCGTCACCTGCGCTACGGCGCACGGTCCGAGCACTACCCTGTGGTCGGCGAGGCGCTGCTGTGCACGGTGGCGGAGATCGATCCCGACGGCCGGCGGCCCGAGACGCTGGCCGCCTGGCGCGCGGCCTACGCCGTGCTGTCGGCGCACATGATCGCGGCGTCCGAGGCCGCGCTCGCGCGCATGGCGGCCGAGTGACGGCGGCATGGCAGCCGCGTCCGCATCCGCCGCGCCCGGAGCCTAGATTCCTCTGCGCATCGGTCGCCGCCTCTGCGACACTGCGGCCATGAGACCGCCGCCCGACATCGATCCCGCAGGCGTGCTCGCCGCGGTGCCCGTGCCCTGCTGGGCCTTCGACGCCGCGGGCGCGCTGCTGTGGGCCAATGCGGAGGCGGCGGCCGAATGCGGCGATGCCGCGCCGGGCGTCCCGCGCGACAGCCTGTTCCGCGCCGAAGACGCCGCATCGGCCGAGGCCGGCCGGACCCGGGCGCTGTCCGGCGAGGCGACCATGATCGAGGGGTGGGAGCGGCGGGCGGACGGCGCGCGCGCGCTCGTCCACAGGCGGCTGCAGCCGCTGCGCGGACCCGATGGCGGGGTGCGCGGCATCGTCGAGTGGGCGTCGGCGCCGCGGGAGGCGCTCGCCGGCGACGCGCAGGGGCTGACCGAGATCATCGAGACGCTGCCCGTGGGCGTCGGCATCG
Organism: Rubrimonas sp.; assembly: GCA_036770645.1. Lineage (GTDB taxonomy): Bacteria > Pseudomonadota > Alphaproteobacteria > Rhodobacterales > Rhodobacteraceae > Rubrimonas. Next base: position 33,542 of record DAIPIU010000004.1, read on the forward strand.
AGACGCCCGACGGCGTGCTGAGCCACTGCAACAGCGCCTTCGCCAGCTATTACGGCGCGCCGCCGCGGGCGCTGATCGGCCTGCCGTTCGTGCGGCGCATGGAGCTGATCTATCCGCGCATCGCCAGCGTCTACGGCCTGCCCGCGCAGGACGATCCGATGGCGCTGTTTCACGCCGTGCCGCAGAGCGATCCCGCGTCGCTGGCGCCGATCGAGGCCGAGATGCGCGACGGCCGGCACTATCTGCTCGAACGCGCCGCGACCCGCGACGGCGGCCGCATCGTGACGATGACCGACGTCTCGGCGCTGCGCGAGCGCGAGGATGCGGCCGAGGACGCGCGGCGGCTGCTCGAGGACGCGGTGGCGGCCAGCGTGGCGGGCTTCGCGATCCTCGACGCGCGAGGGCGGCTCTCGCTGTTCAACCGCGCCTTCGCGGAATGCCTCGGCATGCCGCGCCTGCGCCGCGGCGCGCCATGGCGGTCGATCCGCGCCGCCGCCGCCCGGCTCGGCGGGACGCCTGTGCGCGACGGCCCCGCGTTCGACCGGCTCGCGGCGGGCGAGCCCGGCGGCGAAGGCGAATTCGCGCTGTCCGACGGCCGGCGGCTGGCCGCGGCGGTGCACGCCGCGCATGGCGGCGGCGTCGTGGTGATCCTGCGCGACGTGACGGACATGCGCCGCGCCGAGGCGACCCTGTTCGACGCCTGGGAGCTGGCGCGCGACGTGCTGGAGGCCTGCCCCGCGCCGATCACCATGAGCCGCGCCGATGACGGCGAGATCCTCTACGAGAACCCCGCGGCGCGCGCGCTGATGCGCTGCGACGCCATCGGCGACGGGCCGCGCCGCATCGCCTCGCGCTGGACCGACCCCGCGGACCCCGCCGAGTTCCGCCGCCTGCTCGCCCGCGACGGCCGCGTCGACGGGTTCGAGCGGCGCTTCCTGCGCGAGGACGGCGACGAGGTCTGGCTTGCCCTGTCCTCGACGCCCGCCACGCATCGCGGCGTCCCGGTGTTCGTGACGCGGATCGAGGACCTGACCGAGCGCCGCGCGCGCGAGGCGGAGCTGGCCCGCCAGCGCGAGATCGCGCACCAGGCCGAGAAGATCGGCGCGCTGGGCGAGGTGATGGCAGGCGTCAGCCACGAGCTGAACAACCCGCTGACCGTGCTGGTCGGCGAGGCCGCCATCCTGCGCAGCATGGCGCTGGACCCGGTCGTGGCGCGCCGCGCCGAACGGCTGTCGGACGCCGCCGACCGCTGCGCGCGGATCGTGCGCAGCTTCCTCGCGCTGGCGCGGCAATCGCCGGCGCCTCCGGTCCGGGTCGATCTCGACGATGTCGCGCGCACCGCCGTCGCCGCGGCGCTGCCCGATCTCCGCGCCGCCGATGCCGAGGTCGCGCTGTCGCTCGCCATGGGGGATGCGGCGGTCGCGGGCGACGCCGATCAGGTGCGGCAGCTCGTGGTCAACCTCGTCTCGAACGCCGCCCAGGCGCTCGCCGACTGGCCGCGGCCGCGCCGCGTCACGGTCTCGACCGCCGTCGACCGCGCCGCGGGCTATGCGCGCCTGACGGTCGCCGACACCGGCCCCGGCGTCGCGCCGCAGAACGCCGCGCGGATCTTCCAGCCGCTGTTCACCACGCGCAAGGGCCACGGCGCCGGGATCGGGCTCGCGCTGTGCCAGCGCATCGCCTCGGCGCATCGCGGACGGATCACGCTGGTCTCCGAACCCGGCTCCGGCGCGGTTTTCGCGGTCGATCTGCCGCTCGCGCCGGCGTCGCGTCCGGCCGCGCCCGCGCCCTCCGGACCCGCGCCCACCGGCGACGGGCTGCTCGTGCTGCTGGTCGACGACGACGCGGACGTCCGCGCCACGACGGCCGACCTGCTCGCGGCCGAGGGCTGCCGCGTCGTCGCGGCGGGGTCGGCGGCGGAGGCGCTGCGCCTCGCCGCCGAACGGCGCCCGGATGTCGTGATCAGCGACATGCGCATGCCCGATGTCGACGGTCTCGCCCTGCACGCCATGCTGTGCGCGGCGCATCCGGGGCTGTGCGGCCGGTTCGGCTTCATCACCGGCGACACGCTGGGCGCCGACGCCGGCGCCGCGGTCGGGCGGCTGGGCGCGCCCTGTCTGGAAAAGCCATTCCTGCCGGCGGATCTGCGGGCGCTGATCGCCAGGCTGGGCGTCGCCCGGCCCGTCGGGGCGTCCCCGCCATGACCGCGTCAACGCCGTCGTGCGGGCGGACACGGGCCGGGCGCGCGGCGGTCCGGCATTCCCCCGACGGAGCGGCGGCCCCGAGCGGGTCAGCGCCGCGCGCAGCACGAGGCAGTCGTCGCGGCCGAACCGGCGGCGCCCGGTCCACCTGAACCCCATCCTGCGATAGAACCGCAGCGCGGCGCGGTTGCGCGATCAACCTGCGCCCGGGCCATCGCGCCGGCAATCCCCGCGGGCGCTCGGTGCCCGGCGGGTGGACGCGACGGCGCCGATGCGGGGCGCGCGGACCCATGGGACCGGGACGAACCCGATGGCGCGCGCGGCGAAGGGGGCGAGGCCGGCCCTCATCGTCTTGCGACGCTGCGCGACGCCCGCTGCCGCCCGCGCGGCTCCATCCCCGACGCCTGCGTGGAGGTCGGGACGGAGATTCCGGTCATGGGGGCCCTACGCGCAGGACAATAGTGGCGCGGCAACACCGCCAGCGCCGATGACACATGATGAGACGGAGAAGGGGGAGCATCTATGGAATTCGTCCCGACGCCTTCCGCCACTTATCTTTTAACCCAAGTGAATTTCTCCAAAATTTTCTCCGGTGCAGGGCCAAATCTCAGGCGGACAGGGCTCCATGACGGAAGAGGGACTCCGCCTATTCGAAGCGGCACCCCTCGTCAGACCTAGCGAACTCTATACGTCCGCCACATGACATGATCCCACATTATAGCCGAACTCAAATGCAGGTATTCGCGCTCTTGCTTATGTCCACAAAAAACACCGCATCGCTTGATTCATTAGTTTCACCGCGCAAACTTCTTGTACTTGATCCGCTTTGGCATGATCGAATCCGGCCCCAGCCTGTGCACCTTGTCGGCCTCGTAGGCCTCGAAGTTGCCCTCGAACCATTCGACCTTGGAATCGCCTTCGAAAGCAAGGATGTGCGTGCAGATGCGGTCGAGGAACCAGCGGTCGTGGCTGATGACCACGGCGCAGCCGGCGAAATCCAGCAGGGCGTCCTCCAGCGCGCGCAGCGTCTCGACGTCGAGATCGTTGGTCGGCTCGTCGAGCAGCAGGACATTGCCGCCCGATCGCAGCAGCTTGGCCATGTGCACCCGGTTGCGCTCGCCGCCCGACAGCAGGCCGACCTTCTTCTGCTGGTCCGGGCCCTTGAAGTTGAAGGCCCCGACATAGGCGCGCGACGCCACCTCCGCGTCGCCCAGCTTGATGATGTCCAGCCCGTCCGAGATCTCCTCCCAGACGTTCTTGTTCGGGTCGAGCGCGTCGCGCGACTGGTCGACATAGCCCAGCTGCACCGTGTCGCCGACCGTCACCGTGCCGGCGTCGGGCTGTTCCTGCCCGATGATCATGCGGAACAGCGTCGACTTGCCCGCCCCGTTCGGACCGATCACGCCGACGATGCCGCCCGGCGGCAGGCTGAAGGTCAGCCCGTCGATCAGCAGCCGGTCGCCGAAGGATTTGCGCAGCCCCTCGACCTCGATGACCTTGCCGCCCAGGCGCGGGCCGTTGGGGATGATGATCTGCGCCTCGCCCATCCGCTCGCGCTCGGAGGAGTTGGCCATCTCGTTGTAGGCCTTGAGGCGGGCCTTGGACTTGGCCTGGCGCGCCTTGGGCGACTGGCGCACCCATTCCAGTTCGCGCGCCAGCGTCTTCTGGCGGGCCTTGTCCTCGCGCGCCTCCTGCTCGAGGCGCTTCGCCTTCTGCTCCATCCAGGAGGAATAGTTCCCCTCCCACGGAATGCCGCGGCCGCGCTCGAGTTCGAGGATCCAGCTGGTGATGTCGTCGAGGAAGTAGCGGTCATGGGTCACGATCAGGATCGTGCCCTCGTATTCGATCAGGTGCTTCTGCAGCCAGGCGATGCTTTCTGCGTCGAGATGGTTGGTCGGCTCGTCCAGCAGCAGCATCTCGGGGCGTTCGAGCAGCAGCTTGCACAGCGCGACGCGGCGCTTCTCGCCGCCCGACAGGTCCGCCACCACCGCGTCGTCGGGCGGGCAGCGCAGCGCCTCCATGGCGACGTCCACCTGGCTGTCGAGTTCCCACAGGTTCTGGGCGTCGATCTGGTCCTGCAGGGCGGTCATGCGCTCCATCAGGTCGTCCGAGTAATCCTCGGCCATCTGCATCGAGATGGCATTGAATTCGTCGATCAGCGCCTTCTTGGCGGCCACGCCGTCCATGACGTTCTCGCGCACGGTTCGCGTCGGGTCGAGTTCGGGCTCCTGCGGCAGGTAGCCGACGCGCACGCCCTCGGCCGCCCAGGCCTCGCCCTGATAGTCCTTGTCGATCCCGGCCATGATGCGCATCAGCGTCGACTTGCCGGAACCGTTGACGCCGACCACGCCGATCTTCACGCCCGGCAGGAAGTTCAGCTTGATGTTCTCGAAGCACTTCTTGCCGCCGGGATAGGCCTTCGAGACCCCGTCCATGTGATAGACGTACTGGTAGGACGCCATGGCGGTTCGCTCCTGCGGGAAATCGAGGCGCGTTCTAGCGCGCGGCGGTCGGGGGCGCAACGGCGCGGCCGCCGGGGCCCGGGCCGCCTCCCGGGTCGACCTGACCCCTTGACCCGCGCCGGCGTCGGCCCTCCCCTGCGACGCGGGAACCGGCCGGAGGGCGCGCCATGGGGCAGGACGGCCGCGCGGCGGCGCCGGACGACGAGGCCGCGCAGAAAGCCGTCGTCGCCTGGCTGGGCGACGCCGCCGCGCAGGGCGCGCCCGTGGAGCGCGTCGACACCCACATCAGCCGCGTGTTCCTGACCGGCGGCCGGGCGCTGAAGCTCAAGCGCGCGCTGCGCACCAACTACCTCGATTTCCGCAGCCCCGCCGACCGGGCGCGGTTCTGCCGCCGCGAGATCGCCGTCAACGCCGCGGCAGGCGGCCTCTATCGCGGCGTGCGCCCGGTGCTGCGCGACGGCGCCGGGTTCCGGCTGGGCGCGATCGGCGAGGACGCGCCGGACGCCGCCGACTGGGTGGTCGAGATGGCGCGCTTCGACCGCAGCGACGAATTCGACCGCCTGCTGGCCGACGGCCGCCTCGACGCGGGCCTCGCCGAGCGTCTCGCCGATGCGGTGGCCGCCATGCATGCGCAGGCCCCGCGCGCGGCGGTCCCGCCCGACCCCGCCCCGCGCATCGACCAGATCGGGGCGGCCGTCGCCGAGGGCGCGCCCGGGCTCGCCGGCGCCGCGCAGGCCTGGCGCGCCGCGGCGCTGGAGGCGGCCCTGCGCCTGCGCCGCCCCCTTGCCGCCCGGGTCCGGGCCGGGCGGGTGCGCCGCTGCCACGGCGACCTGCACCTGCGCAACATCGTGCTGCTGGAGGGCGTTCCCGTGCCCTTCGACGCCATCGAGTTCGACGAGGGCATCGCGACGGTCGACACCGCCTACGACCTCGCCTTCCTGCTGGCCGATCTCGGCGCGCGGGGCCGGCCCGACCTCGCCCGCACGGTGCTGTCGCGCTGGTGCGAGGCGGCGGACGACCACGCCGCGCTCGCGGTGCTGCCGCTGTTCCTGTCGATGCGGCTGGCGGTGCTGGCGCTGGTGGCCGCCGCGCGGGGCGACAGGGCGGAGGCCGCGGCGCGGCTGGACGGGGCGGCCGCGCGGCTGGCGGCGCCGCCCGCCCCGCGCCTCGTCGCGGTGGGCGGGCTGTCGGGCACCGGCAAGACCACGCTGGCCCGCGCGCTGGCCCCGGCGCTTGCGCCGGATCCGGGGGCGGTGGTGCTGCGGTCGGACAGCGCGCGCAAGCGCCTGCTGGGGCTCGCGCCCGAGACGCGCGCCCCGCCGCGGGCCTATGGCCCGGAGACGGGCGCGGCGGTCGAGCGGCGGCTGCTGCGGCAGGCGGGGCGGAGCCTGCGCGCGGGCTGGGCGGCGGTGCTCGACGCCACCTTCCTCGACACCGCCTTCGCGGCGGCGGCGGCGCGACTCGCGGGTCGGCTCGGTGCGCCGTTCCACGGGCTGTGGCTCGCCGCCCCGGTCGAGACCGCGGCGGCGCGGGCCGCGGCGCGCCGCGGCGACGCCTCGGATGCCGATGCCGCCGTGGCGCGGGCCCAGGCCGCCGGGCGCGACCCGGCGTCGGCGCCCCCCGGCTGGACCGTCATCGATGCGGGCGGGTCGCCGGCGGGCGCGGAGGCCGCGGCGCGGGCGGCGCTCGGTCCGGCGCTCAGCCCTGCGGCGGCGCGCCGCGGCGCCTGAACGGGGCGACGAGGCTGCGCTCGGCCTCGCCCTGCCGCGCCTCGGCCGACCCGAGCGCCGCGGCGGCCGGCAGCGCGATCCGGAAGGTCGCGCCTTCGGTGGTGCTGGCCAGCAGTTCCAGCCGCCCGCCCTGCAGGGCCGCGAGCTCGGCCGCGATGGCCAGCCCCAGCCCCGAGCCGCCCTTGCGCGCGCCGCCGCGGAAGGGCTGGAACAGGTTCTCCAGCGCCTTGGTCGGCAGGCCCGGGCCGGTGTCGCGCACGTCGATCTCGACGCCGCGCAGGCCCCGGCGCGCCAGCACGTCCACGCGCCCGCGCCCGCCCGCATGCTCGATGGCCTGCCGGGCGTTGCGCAGCAGGTTGACCAGCACGCGGAACATCTGGTCGGGGTCGGCCTCGATCACCAGTTCCGGCGGCGTCTCGTTGCGCGCGACCAGCGCGCTGGGCTGGTCGCGGTCGGGGAAGACCGATTCGAGCGCCTCCTCCACCAGCCCGCGCAGCGCGATGCGCCGGGGCACGGGCAACGCCTCCTCGGCGCGACCGAAGCGCAGCGTGCTTTCGCACAGCTTGATGGCGCGATCGAGCGAGCCGATCAGCTTGGGGCCGATCCGCGCCACCAGCGGGTCGCGGCTGGCCTCGATGCCGTCCGCCATCAGCTGGGCCGACGCGAGGATGTTGCGCAGGTCGTGGCTGATCTTGGCCACGGCCTCGCCCAGCGCCGCCATGCGCGCGCGCTCGCGCAGCGCCTCGCGCACCTGCAGCTGCATCTCCGCCAGCTGGACCTCGGCGCGGGCGATCTCGGTCACGCGGCTGGTCGGCCGCATGACGCGGGCCAGATCCTCGGGATCGTCGCGGAAGGCGGCCATGCTGTCGACCATGGTCTCGATGGGCCGCACCAGCAGCCGGCGCACCAGCGCATAGATGATCACCGCCGTCACCAGCGAGATGGTCAGCGACAGCAGCAGGATGCGGCGGCCGAAGGCGAACAGCGCCGCCCGCAGCGGGGCCTCGTCCATGGTGATCTCGACCTCGTCGGCGGAATCCGGCACCGGGGCGCCGATCACCCGTATGTGCCGGTCCGGCGGCGCGGTCAGCGTCTCGAAGGCCTCGAGCATCAGCGTGTCGAGCCGCGGCGCGCGCAGGTCGTAGGTGCGGTCGATGGGCTTGGGCACCACCGCGCTCAGCACCAGCGCCCGTGCGCCCCCGCGGCGCAGCACGATCGAGGCGGCGCCGGATCGGGTCAGAAGCTCGTTCTCGAGCGCCTCGTCCAGCGAGCCCTCGGGCGTGGCGAGGATGGCGAGCGAGGCGATCTGCGCCATGCGCAGCCGCTCCTGCAGCAGGTCGGCGCGGAACTGCGCGGCGGTGGGCACGAAGATCAGCGCCACCATCGCCGCCACGACGACGACGTTCAGGAGGAGAAGTCGCCTCGACAGGCTGCTGCGCACGTCCGTGTGGTTCCCGGCCCGGCCCGCTCACGCGGCCGTGTTCGGGCAGAAACAGTGCCAGCCTCAGCCCAGCCGCGCAAGCATGCGGACGGCGCGGCGGACCCACGGGCTGCCGAACAGGCGCGGCGCGAAATGCGCCCCCGCCGCGCGTTTCACCGCCTCGCCGAAACTGGGATAGGGGGCGACCATGCCGGCCAGCGCGCCGGCCCGCAGGCCCGAGGCCATGGCCAGCGCGACGGTCTGGATGGTCTCGCCCGCATGCGGCCCGACCGCGGTCGCGCCCAGCAGCCGCCCCCGCGGCCCGATCACCAGCGTCACGAACCCTGCCGTGGCGCGCTCGGCCCGGGCGCGGTCGTTGTCGGCCAGGTCGGCGCGCGCGACCGAAACCCGGTCGCCATGGGCGGCGCGCGCCTCGGCCTCGGTCAGCCCGACCTGCGCCAGCTCCGGGTCGGTGTAGGTGGCGCGCGGCACATGGGCGGCGCGGGCGCGCACCGGCAGGCGGAACAGGGCGCTGCGGATAACCAGCCCCGCATGCCAGCCCGCCAGATGGGTGAACTGGCCCCGCCCCGCGGCGTCGCCCACGGCATGGACGCGGCGGTTCGTCGTCGAGCGCAGCCCGTCGTCCACCGCCACGCCCGCCTCCGTCGCCGCGACGCCCCCGGCCGCGAGGTCCAGCGCCTCCAGCGCCGGCCGCCGCCCCGCTGCGACCAGCAGGTGCGAGCCGGTCAGCGCCGTGCCGTCCGCCAGCGTCAGGCGCACGCCGTCGCCGTCGGGCGAGGCTGCGGCGACCGCCGCGCCCTCGCGGACCGCCACGCCCTCGGCGCGCAGGCGGTCCAGGACCACGGCCGCCGCCCGCGGATCCTCGCGGCCCAGCGCCCGGCCCGCCTCGACGATCTCAACCTCCGCGCCCAGCCGACGGAAGGCCTGCGCCAGCTCGCAGCCGATGGGCCCGCCGCCAAGCACCAGCAGCCGCCGGGGCAGGGCGTCGAGCGCGAACACCGTCTCGTTGGTCAGGTGCGGCGTCTCCGCCAGCCCCGGCACCGGCGGCATCGCCGGGCGCGAGCCGGTGGCGATCACGATGCGGCGCGGGCGGATGCGCACGAAGCCGGCCTGCAGGGTGTCGCGGTCGAGGAACCGCGCCCAGTCGCGGATCACACGCACGCCCAGCCCCTCGAACCGCTCCTGGCTGTCATGGGGGGCGATGGCGGCGATGGTCTCGCGCACATGCGCCATGACCCGCGCGAAATCGACCCGCGCCGGGGCGGGGGCCACGCCGAAATCCGCGCCCGCCCCCATGGCATGGGCGTGCCGGGCGGCCGCGATCAGCGCCTTCGAGGGCACGCAGCCGTGATTGAGGCAGTCGCCCCCCATCTCCGCCCCCTCCACCAGCACCACGCTCGCCCCCAGCTGCGCCGCGCCGGACGCGACCGACAGCCCGCCCGAGCCCGCGCCGATGATGCAGAGATCGGGGGTCAGGATCGCGTCGGCGCCGTCACGGGGCATGGCGCGCCCTCCCTCGCAGGGCCTTCCAGACCGCCGGCAGCAGCGCCAGCGCCGCCAGCCCCAGCAGCGGCCCGAGCACCGGCCAGTCGAAGATCACGTCGAGGTCGGGCGTCTCGCCCCGCGCCATCACCGCCCCGAGCCCCGCGCCGACCGAGGCGTAGACGGCCGCGCCGGGGATGATGCCGAGGAAGGTGGTCCAGACGAAGGTGGACAGCCGCGCCCCCAGCAGCGCGGGCGCGAGGTTGGCCACGAAGAACGGGATGGCCGGCACCAGCCGCATCGCCAGCAGATAGCCCGCCTCGTTCTCGCGCAGCCCCGCCGCCACCCGGTCGAGAAAGCCCCCCGCCCGGCCCCGCAGCGCGCCGCCGAGGCCTGCCCGCACCGCGAGGAACAGCGCCGTCGCCCCGGCCGTGGCGGCCACCACCACCATCGCCGCCGCCGGCACGGTGCCGAACAGGAAGCCGCCGCCCAGCGTCAGCCACACCGCGCCCGGCAGCGACACCGCCACCGCCGCGGCATAGGCCGCCATGAACAGCGCCGCGGCCAGCGGCCAGTTGGCGTCGCGCCAGGCCTCGAGCGCGGCGCGGTTCTCGGCCAGCGCCGCGAAGGACAGCCGGTCCCCCAGCAGCAGCGCGGCCAGCGCCGCCGCGGCGGCCAGCCCCGCCAGCGGCAGCGCCCGCCGCCAGCCCCTGTCGCCCTGCCTCATCCATGGCCCTCCGTCCTCGCCGGACACATGGCGCGGGCGACCCCGGAACGCCATGCGACGCCCCCTCTTTCGCCGGGGGGCGGCGCGGCGTTTCGGCGTCGGCGCGCCATCGCGCGCGGGGCCTCGCAGCCGCCGCCGGGGCGCGGGGCGAAGCTGTCGCCCACCGTCATCCCCGCCATCGGCGGCCCCCGCCGCCGGCCCGCGGTCCTTTCAGCCATCCGTCGCCCTCCGTCCGCGCGGGACGCATGGCGCGGCGCGCCCCGGAACGCCATGCGCCGCCCCCTTTCCGCCGGGGGCGGCGCGGCCTTGCGGCGTCAGTGCACCATCGCGCGGGGGGCCTCGCCGCCGCCCGGGGGCGGGGCGATGCGGTCGCCGACCACCAGCCCGGCGGGGCCGACCGTCACCGGCACCGTCTCGCCGTCCGGGATGGAGCCGGACAGGATCGCCTCGGCCAGCGGGTCCTGCAGCGCCTTCTGGATCACCCGCTTCAGCGGCCGCGCCCCGTAGACCGGGTCGTAGCCGCGTTCGGCCAGCCAGGCCTGCGCCTCCTCGTCCAGCGCCAGCGTCAGCTTGCGCTCGGCCAGACGCTTCGCCAGCAGCCCCAGCTGCACCGCGACGATGCCGGCCATGTGGCTGCGGCCCAGCCGTTCGAACAGCACGATCTCGTCGAGCCGGTTCAGGAACTCGGGCCGGAAATGGGCCCGCACCATCCCCATCACCCCGTCGCGCGCCTGATCGACGGTGGCCCCGTCGGGCAGGGCGGTCAGGTATTCGGCCCCGAGGTTCGAGGTCAGGATGATGATGGTGTTGCGGAAATCCACCGTCCGCCCCTGCCCGTCGGTCAGCCGACCGTCGTCCAGCACCTGCAGCAGCACGTTGAACACGTCCGGATGCGCCTTCTCGACCTCGTCGAACAGCACGACCTGATAGGGCCGCCGCCGCACCGCCTCGGTCAGCACCCCGCCCTCGTCATAGCCGACATAGCCCGGGGGCGCGCCGATCAGGCGGCTGACGCTGTGCTTCTCCATGAACTCGCTCATGTCGATGCGCACCATCGCGTGCTCGTCGTCGAACAGGAACTGCGCCAGCGCCTTGGTCAGCTCGGTCTTGCCGACGCCGGTCGGCCCGAGGAACAGGAAGCTGCCCAGCGGCCGGTTCGGGTCCTGCAACCCGGCCCGCGCCCGGCGCACGGCATTCGACACGGCGCGCACGGCCTCGGTCTGGCCGATCACCCGGCGGCCCAGCGCATCCTCCATGCGCAGCAGCTTGTCGCGCTCGCCCTCCAGCATCTTGTCGACCGGGATGCCGGTCCAGCGGCTGACGACGCCCGCGATGTGGGCCGGCGTCACCGCCTCCTCGACCAGCACGTCGCCGCGCTCGGCCCCTTCCGCCGCGGCCAGATCGCGCTCGAGCTGCGGGATCACGCCATAGGCCAGCTCCCCCGCCTTCGCGAGATCGCCGATGCGCTTGGCCCCCTCCAGATCGACGCGCGCCTGGTCGAGCCTTTCCTTGATGCCGCGCGCCGCGCCCAGCTTGTCGCGCTCGGCCTGCCAGCGGGCGGTCAGGGCCGCGGATTGCTCCTGCAGGTCCGACAGCTCGCGGCTCAGCGCCGCCAGCCGCTCGCGCGAGGCCTCGTCGGTCTCCTTCTTCAGCGCCTCGGCCTCGATCTGCTTCTGCAGGATCTCGCGGTCCAGCGCGTCCAGCTCCTCGGGCTTGCTGTCGACCTCCATGCGCAGGCGGGACGCCGCCTCGTCCATCAGGTCGATGGCCTTGTCGGGCAGGAAGCGGTCGGCGATGTAGCGGTGCGACAGGGTCGCCGCGGCCACCAGCGCGCTGTCGGTGATGCGCACGCCGTGGTGGACCTCGTACTTCTCCTTCAGGCCCCGCAGGATGCTGATGGCGTCGGCCACGCCGGGCTCGTCCACGAACACCGGCTGGAAGCGCCGCGCCAGCGCGGCGTCCTTCTCCACATGCTTGCGGTACTCGTCCAGCGTGGTCGCGCCGACGCAATGCAGTTCGCCCCGCGCGAGCGCCGGCTTGAGCAGGTTCGACGCGTCCATGGCGCCATCGGCCTTCCCGGCGCCGACGAGCGTGTGCATCTCGTCGATGAACAGGATCACGCCGCCGGCCTCGGCCTGCACCTCGGTCAGGATCGCCTTCAGCCGCTCCTCGAACTCGCCGCGGTATTTCGCGCCGGCGATCAGCGATCCCATGTCCAGCGCCATCAGCTTCTTGTCGCGCAGGCTCTCCGGCACGTCGCCGTTCACGATGCGCAGCGCAAGGCCCTCGGCGATGGCGGTCTTGCCCACGCCGGGCTCGCCGATCAGCACGGGGTTGTTCTTGGTGCGGCGGCTCAGCACCTGGATCGCGCGCCGGATCTCCTCGTCGCGGCCGATCACCGGGTCCAGCTTGCCGTCGCGCGCCGCCTGCGTCAGGTCGCGGGCGTATTTCTTCAGCGCGTCATAGCCCTGTTCGGCCGAGGCGCTGTCGGCCGTGCGCCCCTTGCGCAGGTCGGCGATGGCCGCCGTCAGGCGCTGGGCGTCCACGCCGGCATCGGCCAGCGCCCGTCCGGCCGCGGTGTCGCGCGCCAGCGCCAGCGCCGACAGCAGGCGCTCGGCGCTGACGAAGCTGTCGCCGGCCTTCTGCGACACGGTCTCGGCCTCGGCCAGCACGCGGGCGGTGGCCGGGTCCATGTAGATCTGGCCGTCGCCGCCCGAGACCTTCGGGTGCTTGCCCACCGCCAGGTCGGTCGACTGGCGCGCCCGCGCCGCGTCGCCCCCGGCCCGCGCGATCAGCGCGGCCGCAAGCCCCTCGGGGTCGTCGAGCAGCGCCTTCAGCAGATGCTCGGACGCAAGGCGCTGGTGTCCCTCGCGCAGCGCGATGGTCTGCGCGGCCTGCAGGAAGCCGCGGGCGCGGTCGGTGAATTTCTCCAGGTTCATCTGGGGCTCCTGTGATGCGCGTCCGCGGCGTCCGTGTCCGGCCCGCCATCGTCCGCCAAGGGTCCGTCGGCCGCGGGCGCCCGGTCCGGCGCGCCCGCCTGTCGAGCAGGATGTGGGCGGGGCGCCACAGTTGCGCAAGCCCGGACGGCGGCCGAACCGCCGCCGCTGCGGCCGATCCCGGCCGCGCCGGATCAGGCCGCCTCCGCCCCGCGGAGGGCGGGCGCGCAGGGCGTCCGCCGGCGGCGGCGCACCCGCTCCCTTTCCGTTCGCGACCCGCACGGCCAACCGCATACCGCATCGCCATGCCGCCATCCGCGGCCGCCGCTCCTCACCCCCTCGCCGCGATCCAGATCGTATGCCGCGACCCCCGGCGCGTCCGGCCGGCGTGGACCATGCGCGGGGTCGCATCGAAGCCGCAGCGCTTCAGGCGACGGGTGAAGGCTTCGTCCGGGGAGGCCGACCATACGGCCAGCACCCCGCCGGCCGTCAGGGCCCGGAAGGCCGCGCGCAGCCCCGCATCGTCGTAGAGCGCGTCGTTGCCCGCCCTCGTCAAACCGGCAGGGCCGTTGTCCACGTCGAGCAGGATGGCGTCGAAGCGGCCCGCCGCCGCGCGGATCGTCGCGCCGACATCGCCCTCGCGGACATCCGTCCGCGGATCCGACAGACAGTCGCCGAAAACCGCCGCCATCGGCCCTGCCGCCCATCCGATCAGCGCGGGCGCGATCTCGACCACGGTCAGCCGCGCGTCGGCCGGCGCGGCCGCCTGCGCCGCGCGCAGGGTGAAGCCCATGCCCAACCCGCCGATCAGCACATGCGGCGCCGGCCGGCCGCCCAGCCGCTCCAGCGCCGCGACCGCCAGCGCCTCCTCGGACCCGCCGAGGCGGCTGTTCATCAGTTCGTTGCCGTCCTCGAGCCGGATCGAGAACTCCTCTCCCCGCCTCAGCAGACGCAGCGCTCCGCCCTGAGGGGTCGGGGCGGTCGCCAGCAGGATCCATGGCAGCATCGGGGACGCTCCGCCGGCTACACCGGCATGCCTTGGCTGTCGCGCGCCCGCCGCGGCCCGCGAACCGCCAAAGGCGCAGTCGATTCATCCTCGCCTACGCGCGCGGGCTGCGCTTGTCACGCGCGATCGGCTGTCCGCAAGCCCGCCCCTCGCCGCGCGACCGGCCGGCACCGAAGGTCCCGCCCTCTGGGGGCGCGCGCGGGGTTGCGCGCCCTTGGGCGACCTCCGGCGCAGGGCCCCCGCCGCCGCGGCGGGCGCAGCGTCGCGAAGCCCCGGCGGCGGCCGGCGTCGCCCCGGACCGACGGTCCGCGCGCGGCCGCAGGGGCCAGAGGGGGCCGTCGCGGTCCGGGAAGCGTCATGCCACACGCATTCCGCTGTTCCATGCCGCTCGCGTCGCGTTAAGATGGCATCCCTGAGTTTCGACGCCCGCAGTACAGGTCCGTCACGATGCCCAGAGGACTCTTCGAGCCCGGCGACCTCGTGCACGGCACCTATCGCATCGAAGGTCTGATCGGCGTCGGCGGCACCGGCGAGGTCTATCGCGCGCAGAATATCGTGGCCCAGCGCAAGGTGGCGCTCAAGTTCCTCAAACCCGCCTATTCCTCGAACGAAACCTTCATCGATCTGCTCCGCCGCGAACTGCTGCGCGACATCAGCAGCGATGCGGTGGTCAAATACTTCGAACTGCTGCGCGCGCCGGAGAACGGCGGACTGCACTATCTGGTCATGGAGTTGATCGAGGGCCCGTCGCTGGCCTCGGTGATGGCGGCCGGGCCGGTGCCGCACGAGATGCTGATGGCGATCGGGCGCCGGGTCGCGGAAGGGCTGCGCGCCGCCCATGCGGCGGGCGTGCTGCACCGCGACATCGCGCCGGACAACATCCTGCTGCGCGGCGGCGATCCGGCGAAGGCGACGCTGATCGATTTCGGCGTGGCACGGAATCTGGCGCCGGACGCGGGGACGGTGATCGGCGCAGGCTTCGCCGGCAAATATGAATACGCGGCGCCGGAACAGATGGACGGCAAGGCCGATGCCCAATCCGACCTCTACGCGCTGGGTGCCACGCTGCTCGCCGCGGCGCGGGGGCGGCCGCCGGAGACCGCCGCGGATCTGTTCACGGTCCGCCGCCAGAAGGAATCGGCGCCCGACGTGTCGGATCAGCCCGAGCCGTTTCGGGGATTGCTGGAGGCCATGCTCGCGCCCGACCGTTCGCGCCGGGTCGCCTCGGCCGCGGCGCTCGAACGGTTGATCGGCGAGGCCATGGACGCGCCGATGACGGCGCGCGTGGACAGGGGCGCGGGCGGCCGGGCCGCGCCTCCGACGCTCGCGCCGCGGATGGAGCGGGGCGAGGCCGCGCGCGGGGGCGCCGCCGGGGCGAAGGGCGCGGATGGCGGCGGCGGCCGGCGTTCCGGCCGCGGCGTCGCGGCTGCGGCGGCGCTGGCGCTCGCCGGCGGGATCGCCGCCTTCTTCGCGATCGGCCCCGGTCGGGACATGCTGGGCCCCGGACAGCCGCCGCGGGTCGAGGTCTGGCGGCTGAGCGCCGCTTCGGCGCCGTCGCCCCGGCTCGACGGCCAATCCGACGGAACGGAGGCGGCCGAGCGGCTGCGCGCGGCGGTGGCGGCGAGCGCGCGCGATGCGCCGGTCTCCGGCGCGCTGACGACCGCGACGGGCGAGCCGTCGCCGCTGTGGACCGAGTCGCTCGCGGAACTGACCGCCGCCCTTGCGCCGCTGGAGCGATGGCGGCTCGACGTGGTGGGGCTTCGCGCCGTGCTGCGCGGGGCGGCCGCCGATGCGGCCGTGCGCGACGCCGCGCTCGCGGCCGCGCAGGCGGCGGCGCAGGCCGGCGGCCTCGCGCTCGATGCCGCCATCGACGCGCCGGCGGGCCCGGCGGCGCTCCCCGAACCGGCCCGGGACGCGCCGCCCGCCCTGCCGCCGGCCGTCGCGGCGGCGCTGAGCGGGGCTGCCGTCTGCGGGCCGCTTGCGGCGGAGCCGGGGCCGGAGGGCGCCCTCGCGGTGCGCGGCCGTCTGCCCGACCTCGACGCCCGCGCCGCGCTGGAGCGCGCGCTGCGCGACGCCGGGGCCGCGCCGGACCTGGACGGCCTCGCGGTGCTGAACCCCGCCACCTGCGCCGCCGTCGCCGCGCTGCCGGCGGACCCCGGCCCGACGCCGCCGCGCATCGCCTATTCCCTGGACGGCGCGCCCCATGCGCCGGACGTGTTCCCGCTGGGGACCAACCCGGTGGTCGACGTGATCCTGCCTGCCGACGCGGCCGGCCATCTCACGGTGTTCGCCGCCACCAATGACGGCGTGATCGTGCTGCTGCTGCCCCATTCCGGCCGGACGGAGACGGCGCTCGCCGATCTCGGCCGACTGCGCGGCGACGAGCGGGTGGTCCGCGTGGCGTATCCGCTGGCCGACCGGTCGCCGGAGCGCATCGCGCTGGTCAGCCGCACGATCAGCGAAGGGACGGCCAACCCCTATGGCGACGGGATCAACCTGGTCGCGGCCGTGGTCACCCCCGGCCCCCCGCCGGTCGAGGCCGGCGTCGACGAGATGCGCGACAAGAACGAGGGGTTCCTCGTGGCCATCGCCGCAGCGCTGCAGGACGCGCTGGACCGCGGCGAGCCGGTCTCGCACGCGGCGCGCGTGCTCGCCTGGGACGTGCCGGGATGAGCGCCCCGCCGAACCGGCCGCGCCTCGTGGCGCCCGCCGCCGCCGCGGCCGCCCCTCGTCAGGGGATGTCCTCGGTGAACTGGCCCGGCGCGACGAAGCCGATCATCCCGCCCCATGTGCAGGTGAGCTTGCAGGTGTCGTCGAGCGCCGGAATGCCGCCCAGCAGCACGGTCGGCGCGCCGGGGGCCCAGGGCGCGGGCGTGACCGGCACGCAGGGCATCGGGGTCAGGACGCCGGCGGCCGCGCTGGTGGCCGAGGCGACGGAGGGATTGGACAGCGACGCGCACATGCCGAAGGGCGGGACATTCACCGTCGGCGCGTTGTCGGTTATGACGCCGCAGGCCATCGCGCTCGACTGGATGGGCCGCGGCGTGGCCGCGAAGACCGAAGGCGCGGCGCCGAAGCTGCAGGTCATCTGCGCGCCGGTGACCACCTGTTTGGGCATGGGCTTTCCTCCGTCGCTCGGCCGCAGGATAGCGCCGCGCGCCGACGGTGGGAACGCCCCCCCGGATCGGGAGGTCGCATGCGGGTGGTCCTGACGCTCACCGGCCTGGATTCCGGGCAGGGGCGCACGCGCATCGTCGACCTCGGCCCCGCGCCGTTCGTCGTCGGGCGTTCGCCCGAGGCCGACTGGCCGGTCGAGGATCCCAGCCTGCGCGTCTCGGGGCGGCATTTCGAGCTGCGGCTGGGGCCGGAGGGGCCCCTGGTCACCGATCTCAGCTCGGGGGGCACGGCGCTCGACAGCCCCGGGGCGCTGCTGCAGCGGGGCCAGCCCGCGCCGCTGCCCGCGCGCGCGCGGCTGATCCTGCCCAGCGGCGCCGTCGACATCGCCCCCGCGATGCAGGACGCCCCCGCCCCGCCGCCGCCCGGCGGCGCTGCGGGCGCGGACGCCGCCGATCCGTTCGGGGTGCGGGCCCGCTCGGCGTCCGGGGCGCGAAGTCTTCCCGCCGACCCGCCGCCGCGCCCGACGCGGCCCGCGCCCGACGCCGGCCCCGGCGGGGCGGAGGGCCTGTTCGCGCCCTCCCCCATGGCGCGACAGACGGGCGACGGGCGCGCGGCGGCCTATCCCGTGCCGGGGCTCGACGGTTCGGGCGCTGCGTCGGCCGGCCCGCCGCGGCTGGACGCGGGTCCGCGAGGGGGGCCGTCCGCGCGGGAGGCCTCGCCGGAGCCCGCGGCGGTGCCGCCCTTTCTTCGGCCCTCGCCCGCGCCCCTGCCCTGGGAGACGGCGCCGCCGCCCCCCCGACCGGAGGCGCCGCCGCCCTTCGCACCCGCCCCCTCCATCCCCGTGTCTCCGCGGCCCGCAGCGCCGCCCCCCGCCGCCGAGCCGCCCGCGGCGCCGCCCGCCGTGGCTTCGCCCGCCGCCGCTTCGCCCGGGGCGCCGGATGCCGCGCCCGCGGCGGGCGGCGCCGCGGCCGATGCCGCCATCGCGGCGCTGTTCGAGGGGCTGGGGCTCGACCCGGCCGCCTTCACCGCGGCGCAGCGCGCGGCCATGGCGGGCGAGGCCGGCCGCACGCTGGCGGCGCTGGCGGACGGCATGCGCCGGTTGCTGGCGGATCGCCGCCTCGTGAAGCGGGAACTGGGCGTCGCGGGCACCGAGATCGAGTTCGGCGCCAATCCGCTGAAGTTCGCGCCGTCGCGCGAGGCGGCGGTCGAGGGGCTGCTGCGCCCGCTGTCGAGCGGCTACCTGTCGGGCGAGGCGGCCATCGCCGACGCGGTGGGCTCCATGCAGGGCCATCAGCTCGCCCTGCTCGGCGCGATCCGCGCCGGCATCGCCGCGGCGCTCGCCGCCTGCGACCCGGCCGAGATCGAGGCCCGCCTCGCCGCCCGCGGCCTGTCGCAGGTGGTTCCGGCCCTGCGCCGGGCCGAGCTGTGGGAGCGCTATTGCCGCGACTATGCCCAGTTCGCGGCGGAGGCCGAAGATGATATCCGCAAGGTGATCGGTCGCGATCTCGACTCGCTTTATGCAGGGGCCGCGCGGCCCGCCCCCGGGGACGGACGCCGCAGATGACCCTCGCGCGACGGGTGATATGGAAAGAGGGGATGTTCCTGCGTCCCCAGCACTTCCAGCAGCAGGACCTGCGCGCCGAGACGGCGCTGGCCGCGCGCGTCGCCGCTGTCATGCCGTTCCACTGGGGCTTCACGCGGCTCGAGATCGATGCGGGCCGGCTGGAGGCGGGCCAGGTCGGCCTGCGCGACTGCGCCGGGTCCTTCCCCGACGGCCTGCCCTTCGAGGCCCCCGGCGAGGCCGCGCCGCTGGCCCCCGTCTCCGTGCCGTCCGACGCGCGCGGCGCGCCCGTCTGGCTGGCGCTGCCGGCCGCAGGGGCCGGCGCGGCGCTCGGGCTCGACGCGGACGGCGCGCCGGGGGCGGCCGTGCCCGCGCGCTATGCCATCCGCCCGGCGGAACTGCGCGACCTGCTGCGCGAGGGCACCCACACGCAGCCGGTCGAACTGGGGGCGCCCGCCCTGCGCCTGATCGTCGGCGACCGCCCCGAAGGCCATGACGCGATGCCCGTGGCCCGCGTGGCCGAGGTGTCGCAGGGCCGGGTGCGCCTCGACCCCGGGTTCCTGCCGCCGATGCTGCGCGTCGCCGCGGGCGCGCCGCTGGCTGCGGCCGTGGGCGAGCTCGCCGCGCGGCTCGATGCGCGCGCCGCGCAGCTCGCCGGGCCGCTCGGGGTGTCGGGGGGCCTGAGCGCCGGCGCGAACCAGCAGCTGATGCTGCTGGCGCTGTGCGCCGGCAAGGCGGCGCTGTTCGCGCATTTCGAACGGACGGGGGCGCTGCTCCACCCCGAAAGCCTCTATCGCGCCTGCGTCGAGACCGCGGCCGAGATCGCGGCGCACACCGACCGCAGCCGCCGCCGGGCCCCGCCCGCGCCCGCCTACGACCATGACGACCCCGCGGCCTGCTTCTGGCCGGTGATCGAGACCATCCAGCGCGGCCTCGGCGCGATCGAGGAGCCGGAGGCGCGCCAGATCCCGCTCGAATACGCCGGCCCGCCGCACCGCATCCACTACAACCGCGAACTCGACCGCGGGCTGCTGGCCTCGGCGCGCTTCTTCCTGGTGGCCACGGCCGCCATGCCGGACGAACGCTTCCGCGCGGCGCTGCCCGCCAATGTCGCCATCGGCTCGACGGGCGAGATCGTCTCGATCATCAGCGCCGCCGGGCGCAGCGTGCCGCTGCGGCCGATGCCGCATTTCCCGCCCGAACTGCGGCCGCTCGCGGGTTGGGTGTGTTTCGAGCTCGACCGCAACGCGACGGGCTGGCAGGGAATCGCCGATCAGGCCAGCATCGCGATCCATGCCCAGGAAGGGCTGCCGAACCTCGAACTGCAGCTCTGGGCGATCAAGGACTGACGCGCATGGCCGGCGGCTACGTCCCCCCCACCGTCGTGATGCCCGGCGCGGCCGGGACGGCGGGGCGGTCCGCGCCTCCGGCCTTCGGGGCGCGCCCCGCCTTCGACGCCGCCGAGGCGCGGCCCGGGGTCAACCCGCTGGTCGATGCGGGATCGGACCTCTTCGACCTCGTCGTCTACCTTCAGGCGCAGGCGACTCCGGTCGAGATCGGGTCGCTGCGCGCCAAGGCCGCGGCCATGGTGCGCCGCTTCGACCTGCGCGCCGAGGCCGCCGGCGCGCCGGGCGACGTGGTCGGGGTGGCGCGCTACGCCATCGCGGCGACCATCGACGACCAGGTGATGGCGCGGCCCTGGGGGCTGTCCTCGGGCTGGCAGAACGCCACGCTGGTCGGCGCGCTGTACGACGAGGTCATCGGCGGCGAGCGCTTCTTCGAATATCTCGACGCGGCGCTGAAGGACCCGGGGCGCTGCGGCGACCTGATCGAGTTCCTCTACATCTGCCTGTCGCTGGGGTTCCAGGGCGTCTACCGCCGGCGCGACCGCGAGGGGCTCGAGGCGCATCGCGCGCGCGCCTTCCAGGCGATCCGCGCGCGCCGCGGCGGCTTCGCGCAGGGCCTGTCGCTGCGCTGGCGGGGGGTGGACGCGGCCCGCCGCCCGCTGCGCGACATCGTCCCGCTGTGGCTGGCGGGGGCGCTCTCGGCCGCGCTCTGCGGCGCGGCGCTCATCTGGGGCGCGCTGGCCACCGGGGCGCCGGCCGGGCGGGCCATCGCCGCCGCCGCCGCCCTGCCGCCGGATGCGGAGGTCGAGATCGTCACGCTCGACCCCCCCGCGGTCGCGCCGCCGCGGCCCGCGCCGGCCCAGCAGGCGCGGGTGCGCGGCTTTCTCGAGGACGAGGTCAGGGAGGGCAGCGTCGAGGTCCTGGAGGAAGGCGGCCGGGTGCGCATCCGCCTGACCGGCGAAGGCATGTTCGCGTCGGGACAGGCGACGCTGCTGCCGCGCTTCGCCCCCGTGCTCGCCAAGGTCGCCGCTGCGCTCGACGGCGAGCCGGGCCGGGTGCTCGTCGAAGGCCACAGCGACGCGGCGCCGATCCGCACCGCGCGCTTCCCGTCCAACGCGCATCTGTCGCGCGCACGGGCCGCGGCTGTGGCGTCCGTGCTGGCGGAGCGGCTGGCCGACGAAGACCGGCTTGATGTCGAGGGCCTCGGCGACAGCCGCCTGCTCGACCCGGACAACCCCCGCGGCGCCGTCAACCGGCGGGTGGAACTTGTCTTGGCCCGCGAGGACGCGCCGTGACCGCGCTGCGCGCCCTGCTGCTGTCGCCCGCCGCGGCCGGCCTGCTGGCAGTGGTGGCGCTGTCGCTCGCGGTCTGGTTCGCGGGGCCGCTGCTGCCCATCGGCGAGCCGCGGCTGTTCGACCCGCCGCTGGCCCGGATCATCGCCATCGCGGTGTTCGCGGCGCTGTGGGGCGCGTTCCTCGGCGTCCGGTTCTGGCGGCGGCGCCGCGCCAATGCGGCGCTGATCGACGCGCTGGCCGCGCCCGACCCCACCCGCGCCGCCATCGACGCCGAGGCCGAGCGGCTGCGCGAGAAGTTCGCGGCCGCGCTCGGCGCGCTGCGCAAGCTGCGCTTCCGGGGCGCTTTCGGCGGGCGGCGCTACCTCTATGAATTGCCGTGGTTCGTGTTCATCGGTCCGCCCGGCGCGGGCAAGACGACGGCGCTGACCAACTGCGGCCTCGACTTCCCGCTTGCGCGGGACGGGAATGCGGCGGTGGCCGGGGCCGCGGGCACGCGGGACTGCGACTGGATGTTCACCGACCGCGCCGTGTTCATCGACACGGCCGGGCGCTACGTCACGCAGGACAGCGACGCCGAGGTCGACCGCGCCGCGTGGACCGCCTTCCTCGACCTGCTGCGCCGCCATCGCCCGGCCGAACCCGTAAACGGCGTGATCGTGGCGATCTCGCTGGCCGATCTCGCGGCGGGCGACGCCGCCGCGCTCGACCGCCACGCCGTCGCGGTGCGCCGGGGGCTGCTCGAGATTTCGGGCCGGATGGGCGCGCGCGTGCCCGTCTACGTCATGCTGACAAAGCTCGATCTGCTGGCGGGCTTCGACGAGTTCTTCCAGGGTCTCGATCAGGCCGCGCGCGAGGCGGTCTGGGGCGTGACCTTCCCGCTCGAGGGGCCGGCGGATCCCCGGGTCAAGGCCGAGGCCGATCTGGCGCGCATCGAGGAGGAGATGGGCGCGCTGCTGTCGCGGCTGGGCGAGGCGCAGTTCGCGCGGCTGCAGGAGGAACCCGACCTCGCGGTGCGCGCGCGCGTCTTCGGCTTTCCAAGCCAGTTCTCCTCGCTCGGCGGCGTGCTGGCGCGCTTCCTGCGGCAGGTCTTCGCGCCCGACCGCTATTCCGAACCGCTGCTGCTGCGCGGCTTCTACTTCACCTCCGCCACGCAGGAGGGCCAGCCGATCGACCGGCTGATCGGGTCGATGGCGCGGGAATTCGGCCTGCAGCCGCAGGCCGTCGGCGTGCTCGCGCCGCGCCGGGGCCGGGCCTATTTCCTGCGCGGGCTGCTGGAGGAGGTGGTGTTCCCCGAGGCCGGCCTCGTCGCGCGCGGCGGGCGGCGCACGGGCGCGCGGGTCGGCCGCGCGGCGGCCATCGCCGCGGCGGCGGCCGCGCCGCTCGCGCTCGGGGCGGGGCTGTGGAGCGTGCACGGCGCGGTCGAGGCCGAGGCCGCGCGCCTCGTGGCGGGCTTCGCCGAGGCCGAGGCGGACATCCGCGCGCTGGACCCCGAGCGGGTGGCCGATGCCCGGTTCGAGCGCGCATCGCCCGCGCTGGACCGCCTGCGCGCCGAGCGCGACCGGCTCGACGCCGCCCGCGTGCCGCTCGGCGGGCTCGGGGTGGCCGATCTCGGCGCGCTGCGCGATGCGGCGGCGCGCGCCTATCTCGACGGGCTCGACGCGCTGTTCCGCCCGCGGGCGATGTTCGCGCTCGAACGCGAGATGGACCGGCTCGCGGATCGGCCGGGACCGCTCTACGACGCGCTGAAGGCCTATCTGATGCTGGCGGGGCAAGGCCCGCTCGACGCCGATTTCGTGCGCAGCGCCATGGAGCCGGTCTGGCGGGCCGCCTACGACCCGGCGCTGCAGCTCGATCTGATCGCGGGATTCCGCGCGCATCTCGACGCGCTGCTGGACGGGCTCGACAGCGGCCGCATCGGCGCGCGTTCGGTGAACGAGGCGCAGGTGGCCGCGGCGCGGGTCAAGGCGCGCGACGTGTCCCCGGGCGAGCGGGCCTTCGCGCAGCTGGCCGCGCAGGGGCCGGTCCGGGCGCTCGAGCCCTGGACGGCGCTCGACCCGGATGCCGGCGGTCCGGCCGCGCCCCAGGCGCTGCTGCGCGCCTCGGGCGGCGACCTCGCCGCGCCGATCCCGGGCCTGTTCACGCGCGAGGGCTTCTACGCCGCCTTCATCCCGAACGCCGATGCGGCGGTGGAAGCGGCGCTGTCGGAATCCTGGGTGCTGAACGAGCAGCGGCGCGCCCTGTCCCTCGAGGACAGGACCGCCGCCCGGCGCGCCATCCGCGCGGCCTATGCCCGGGAGGCGGTCGCGGCGTGGCGCGGCCTGCTCGACGATCTGCGGGTCTCCCCGTTCCGCGATGCGGGCCACGCGGCGGAGGTGCTGCGCCTGCTGACCGGCGGCGGCAGCCCGCTGCGCGGCCTGCTGACGGACATCGCCCGCCAGACCGACCTTGCAACCCCGCCCGGACCGGTCGCGCCGGTGCTGCTGGACTTCGGACCGGCCGGCCGCGCGGCGCAGGCCGCCGCGGCGGCCGCGGCGGCCGCGGGCGGCGGCGGGGGCGAAGGCGCCGAGGTCGCCGCCGCCTTCGCCGATCTGCGCGGCTTCGTCGGGGTCGCCGGGGCCTCCCCGCTCGAGGGCGTGATCGCGCGGCTGGCCGAACTGCGCGGACTCGTGGCCGACATGGCCGAGCGCCGCGTCGCGGACATGGCCGAGATCGCCAGCTCCGGCGCCGCGGTCGCGCTGGCGCGCGAGGCCGACGGCGCCCCGCCGGAGATCCGCCGCCTCGTGCGCGAGATGCTGGCGAGCGTCGACACCACCGTGGCGGGCGGCCTGCGCGAGCAGTTCGCCCGCGAATGGGAAGGCTCGGTCGCGCCGCTGTGCCGGACCCGTCTCGCGGGGCGCTACCCCTTCGCCGCGGGAGAGGACGTGCCGCTCGGCGATCTCGTGGTGGTGCTCGGGCCGAACGGCGCCATCGACCGCTTCTTCCGCGAGCGCCTCGCGCCGCTCGTGGACACGACGCAGCCCGAATGGCGCTGGACGGGCCTGGGCGCGGCGCTGGGGGTGGCGCAGGACCGGCTGGCCTTCTTCCAGAGCGCGAGCCGGCTGCGCGAGGCGTTCTTTCCCGGCGAGGCGCAGCGCCCGCAGGTGGCGATGCGCGTGTTCCAGCACAATGCGAGCGCGGGCGTGCGCGGGGCGCGGCTCGCGATCGGCGGCGAGAGCGCGAGCTTCGAGCCGGGCAAGCGCAACCCCACGCCGCTGACCTGGCCGGGCCTCGTGCCCGAGGACGGGGTCGAGGCGGTGCTCATGCTGGATGCGGGAGACCGCGACCTGACCGGCGCCGCCCTGCCCCCCGTGCCGGTGCGCGTGGCCGAGACGGGTCCATGGGGCCTGTTCCGCCTGATCGACCGGGCCGAGTTCCGGGTGATCGGCGCGGGCGAGCGCGTGCATCTGGGTCTCGGGGCGCCCGGCGGGCGGGTGGTCGTCGAGATGGCGATGGACAGCGCCGTGAACCCCTTCGCGCTGCGCGCCGAACTCAAGGCATTCCGATGCCCCGCCACGCTGTGACACCGGCCGCGCCCCGGGCCGGAACCCCGGCCGTGGCCTGGCTTGCGAAGCTGCCGGCGCGCGGCGATTTCATCGCCGGCGGGCCGCCGACCGCCTTCGTCGAGGGTTGGCGCGACTGGGCACTCGAGGGCCTCGCGGCGCTGCGCGCCGACGGGCCCGCCGCGATCGCCGCCTTCGCCGCGGCGCCGCTCTGGCGGTTCGCGGCGGGGCCGGGGGTGTTCGCGGCGCAGGGCGCAGTCGGCGTCGCCGCGCCCGGGGCCGACAGCGTCGGGCGCGCGTTTCCCGCCGTGGTGGCTGCGGTAGGCGCGGGCGCGCCGGCGCCCGCCGCGCCGTTCGTCGAGGCCGCCGAGGCCGCCCTGCGCGCGGCGCTCGCCGACGGGGGCGACCCGGCCGCGCTCGCCGCCGCGCTGCGCGCCGCCCCGGCGGCCCCGCCGGCCACGGACGGCGAGGCGCTGTTCGTCGCGGCCGCCGCGAACGGCCGCAGCGTCCGCCGCGCGGGGCGCGCGGATGCGGCGCTGTTCCGGAGCCTGTTCGGAACCGGCGGGGGCGCCGCCGCGGAGCCGGATCGGTGATCCGCCCCGGGCGACAGCAGCCGGGTTCCGCCGGCCTGTCCGACCCGGGTCTGGTGCGCGCGCGCAACGAAGACGCGATGCTGATGGACGACCGCCGCCAGCTCTGGGTCGTGGCCGACGGCATGGGGGGCCATGCCGGCGGGGCAGAGGCCAGCGCCGCCGTGATCTCGCATCTCGGCTTCATGCGCACCGGCTGGCCCGACCCGCGCGCGCTGGCCGCCGATCTGATCGCCCGCCTCGAGGACGCCCACGCCGCGATCCGCGCCGCCAACGCCACGGGCGGGACATCGGGATCGACCGTCGCCTGCCTTGCCGTGTTCCCCCCCTTCGCGCTGGTCACCTGGTGCGGCGACAGCCGGGTCTACCGCCTTGCGCCGCGCGGGCCGCTCTGCCGCGTGACCCGCGACCACACGGTCGTGCAGCGGCTGGTCGACGAGGGGCTGATCGCCGAGACGGACGCGGAAAGCCATCCCCAGTCCCATGTGCTCACCCGCGCCGTGGGCGCGACGGAGACGCTGGAACTCGATTTCGCGCAGCTGCTGCTGACCGGGGGCGAGCGCTTCCTGCTCTGCAGCGACGGCCTGACCCGCGTTGCGGACGAACCGGCCATCGACGCGGCGCTGCGCGAATCGCGGGGCCCGGAAAGGGCCTGCGCGCGCCTGATCGCCCTCGCGCACGAGGGCGGCGCACCGGACAACGTGACGGCGATCGTGGTGGATCTGCCATGAGCCGCGCGGTCATCGGCGCGGCGCTGTTCGGCGCGGGCCTCGTGCTCGCCACGCTGTGGTGGCGTTTCGGGCCGGAGCTTGCCGCACTGCGCGGCCCCGATCCCGACGCCGTGATCGAGGCCAGCGCGACGGACGAGCTGCGGGCGCGCGTCGAGATCCTCGCCGAGGATGTCGCGGCCTTCTCCGACGCCCTCGACCGCGTCGTGGCGCGGCTGCGCGCGCTGGAGGAGGGCGAGCCGCCGCCGCCGCCGCCGCCGGAGACCTCGACCTTCGGCGGCCTCGACGAGATGATGCTGCTGGCCGACCGGCGCGAGATGAACCGGGGGCTGACGCTCATCCCCTCCGGACGGCTGGAGGCGGTGTTCGGCCAGCCCGCCCCCGCCCTGTCCGACCAGTGCGCCGAGCCGACCAGCCCGCGGCTGCTGTCGGCGCTCGAGACGCGCCAGGTGGGGCATTTCCGGCTGCGCATGGTCCGGCCCGCGCTCGACAGCCTCGAGCGCGTGCTCGACGCGGTGGCGCGCGACCATCCGGAACTGCACCGGCGCCTGCGCAGCTACGGCGCCTTCTGCGCAAGGCTGATCCGCGGCTCGGCCGCCGCGGTGTCGCGCCACGCCTTCGGCCTCGCGGTGGACCTGAGCATCGGCGGCGCGCTCGATGCCATGGGCGACGGCAAGACCCAGTTCGGCCTGATCGTTCTGGCCGACTATTTCCAGGCCGAGGGCTGGATCTGGGGGGCCGCCTTCGGGCGGGAGGATTCGATGCATTTCGAACCGGGCCTCGACCTGTTCGAAAGCTGGGTGCGCGAGTCGCGGCTGTGACGCCGCCGGTTCAAGGGGCCAGCGCCACCGGGGCCGGGGGTGCCGTCCCGGCCGCATGGGTCCGCACCAGCAGATAGGCCCATTCGCCGCGGAACCCGGGATCCTCCGCCCGCAGGGTCTCGATGCGCGCCTCCAGCGCCCGGAGATAGGTCTCGGCGGGCTCGACGTCGGGCCGCAGCGGGTCGAACAGGGGCGCGCTCGCGGCCACCACCAGCACCACGGTCGCCCCGAAGGGCGGCGCGGCGCGCAGGCGGATCCCCGACCCGTCCTCGGCCCCGCGCCCGATGGTGAAGCGTTCGGCAGGCCTGCGCGGCCGCGGCGGGGCGAAACGGGTCGGCGACAGGTGAACCGCCCGCCCGCCGGCGTCGAACCCCGTGACATGGATCCAGGCCGGATAGTCCGGCGCGGTCAGCGCCAGCGGGAATTCCGCGCCCTCCTCGGCGGTATAGCGCGCCGCGGCCGCGGCCGCGCCGACCGCGAGCGGGTCGTCGCGCTGTCCGTTCGACTGCGGCAGCGGCAGGCGCGCCGCCAGTTCCAGCGCCCCGCATTGGGGGGCCGGCAGCACCACGAGGTCGGGCCGCACCGGCAGCGAGCCGCCGGCGCGCAGCGCGACATCGGCCAGCAGGCGCTCCCCCGTCGCGCGGTCGGGGACATGGCCGCGCAGCAGGATCGCGCCCGCCTCCGGGTCGAACGCCGCCTCCAGACGGCTGCAGGGCGCGGCGGCGAGCAGCGCGGCGAGGCCGTCGCGCGCCGTCCGGTCCGCCGCGGGGGCCGTGAAGGACGCAGCGAGCGCGAGGCTCTGCGGATCGAGCGCGGCGTCGAGCGCGCCGCTCCAGCCGGTGGCGGCGGGGACGACGGCGGTCGCCGCCTGCGCTCCGCCCAGCGCCGCGACCGCCCCCGCCGGAACCGCGCCCGCGAGGCTTGCGCCCCGGGACCCGGCCGCCGTCGCGCGTGCGCCCGCTGGCGCGGCGGGCCGGGCCGCTTCGGCCGCCGCCGCCGCGGCGGTCGCGGGGACGGCGACCTCCGCCCCCGCGGTCGCGACCGCCCGGCTCGATGTCGCCGGCGCTGCGTCGGCAGGCCGCGCGGCGGGCGGCGAGGCTGCGGCCGTCCGCGCGACCGTCGCCGGGGCGGCGACGCGGGCCGGTGCGGCCGCCGCCCGCGCCATCACCTGCGCCGCGGGCGATGACGCAGGGGGCGCCGGCGCCGCCGCTCGCGCCGCCGGCACCGCCCGGGCGGCGATCCGCGCCGACGGGCTCGCCGCGACCTGCGCCGCAGGGGCGGCCGGCGGGGCGGCCGGCGGGGCCGCGCGCGCAACCGGCGGCGCCAGCGCGGCCAGCCGCGCCGATGGCGCGGCGGCCGGAGCGGTCGCATCGGCAACGGCCGCCGCAGGCGGCGTCGGCGGCGGCGGGGCTGCCTGCGCCGGACGCTGCGCCGTCCCGCCCGCGACGGGCGCGACCGCGTCCGGCTGCGCGGCCTCCATGGCCGGCAGGGCAGGGCCGGCCGGCGCGCGCGCTTCGGCACGCGTCGTCGGGGGCGCCGCGCCGTCCGCGCGCGCGCGGGGTCCGGGCGCGGCCGCCGCACGCTCTCCCTCCGCCGGCGCAGCGGCCCCGCGCGCGGCGCGGGCGGCCTCGGCCGCGATGCTCAGGCGCGGCGGGGCCTCGGGCCGGTGCGGCACCGGCGGCGGCGCGGCGGCGATCAGGGCCAGAAGGCCGCCATGGGCCGCGAGCGACAGCCCCAGCGCCGCCGCCGTCCGCCCCGCCCTCACGGCGCCGCGGGGGTGGCGATCAGGACCACCTCCCCCGCCCCCGCCCCGGCCAGCGCGGCGGCCAGCGGCAGCACATGGCGCAGCGGCGCGGCGGCATCGGCATTGATCCGCACGAAGGGCGCGGCCCCGGCCGCCGCAAGGGCCGCGACCGCCGCGACCGCCGCCCCGGCCTCGGCAGGCGCCCCGTCGAGCGCCAGCGCCCCGTCCGCCGCCACGCTGACCGTGACGCCGCCCTGCGCGAGCGGACCGCCGAGCGCCGAGACCGGCGGCGCCAGCGCGAAGGGCGCCGTGGCGTCCATGCGGCCCGCCAGCAGCGCGAACACCAGCAGGAGGAAGGCCACGTTGATGAGCTGGCCGCTGGCCTCGCGGGCGGGGGCCGCCGGCGCGGGCCGGCGCAGCCGCGGGCCGGCGCTCATGGCGCCTCGGAGGGGCGCAGCACCCGCACGTCGCGCGCGCCGGCCGCCGCGGCCAGGGCCAGCGCGTCCGCCAGCGCCTGCGTCGTCGCGGCGGGCGAAGCCAGCACGGTCACCGCGGCGCGCGGCCGCTCGGCCAGCGCCGCGGCCAGCGCCGCGGGCTCGAGCGGCCGGCCGCGCAGCCAGGTCCGGCCATCCGGCGCCAGGCGCAGCAGGATCGCGCCCGCGGGCGCATCGCCCCCCGCTCCGGCCGCTGCCGTCCCGTCGAGCGGCGGGGCGTCGCGCGCAGCCGCGAGCGGCAGCGCGGTGAGGTGCAGGTAGGAGGCCGTGACAAGGAAGAAGATCACGAGGATCAGCAGCACATCCACCAGGGGGGTCAGCGACGCGCCCCCGCCGCGCCGCGCGAGGCGCGGCAGGCGCGGCGCGCTCATGCGCCCGGCCCCTCGGCCTCGGCGGCCAGCAGGGCGGCGGTCGCATCCTCGATGTCATGGGCGACGGCGTCGACCTGCCCGGCCAGCAGCGTCGCCGCCGCCCCGGCGGGAATGGCCACGACCAGGCCCATGGCGGTGGTCAGCAGCGCCTGCCACACCCCGCCCGCCAGCACCGACGCGTTGGCGCCGCCCCCCGCCGCCTCCAGCGCCCGGAACGCCTCGATCATGCCCAGGACGGTGCCGAGCAGGCCCAGCAGCGGCCCCGTCGCCGCGCCGACGTCGAGCAGCCGCAGATGCCGCGCCAGCGCCTGCAACTCCGCCGCGCCCGCACGCTCCACGGCCGCCCGCGCGGCCTGCGCGCCGCGGCCTGCGGCCAGTGCCGCCATGGCAAGGCCCAGCACCCGGTCCGCCGGGGTCCGGCCGCCCGCCAGAAGGTCGCGCGCCGCAGCCTGCCGGCCCGCGCGCCATTCCGTCAGCGCCGCCTCCCTGACCGCCGCGCCCCGCCGGGCCGGGATCAGCTGCGCCGCCTTCGCGGCCGCCAGCGCCAGCGTCGCGACCGACATCGCGGCGAGCAGCCCGACGACGGGCCCACCGTCGCGCAGCCAGCCGAGCGCGGTCCCGATCACCCCGGGCCTCAGCGCGTCAGCGGCGCCGCGGCGCGCGAGCCGAGGTCCATCAGCGCGAAGCAGTCGCGCGCCGCCCCGTCGGCCGCCTCGCAGCGCGGCATGTCGTGCAGCAGCGCCTCGCCCAGCGCCGCGCAGTCGAGCCCCTCGATCTCGAAGATCTTCAGCGTGGTGCGGCCCGCGGGCAGGGGGGCAGCATCCACGGTCAGCAGGCGGTCGATGACGCCGTCTCGGTCGAGCAGCGCCAGCGCCATCTCGAAGGCGACGAAATCCGTGCCCGCGCCGTTGCGGAACAGGAAGAAGCTGCGGCAGCCGCCGTCGAAGCTCTCGAGCTTGTTGAGTTCCACGCCGACCCGGCCTTCGGCTGCGGCGGCGACGGCGGCCAGCCCGGTCAGGGCCGCCGCGACGGCCGGCCCAAGGTGGCGGCGCATGGGGTTCGGGCGCATCGGTCACTCCGCAGGTCGTGGTCGGGTTCCCCGGTGGCCGGGGTTCGGTTCTCCGGGATCAGGCGGCCCGGGTCTCTGGATCGTCGCGCCGCAGGACATACAGCCCGCCTTCCCCGTCGTTCTCGCAGATCCAGGCCGCGATCTCGCTGCCGAAGAACCGCGCGCGCTGGCCGGCATCGAGCAGCGGACCGATCACGCGCAGGGTCCGCGGATCGTAGAAGCGGAAATACACCGTGCGGCCGTCCGGCAGTCTCGCAAGCGTCAGGTGGCGCAGCCTGCGCCGCACGGCGACCAGCGGGCCCGGCGCGACCAGGAACACCGCCTGCGCGCGGCCCCAGCCGGCCTCGAGCGCCGCGAGCATCGGCGATGCCGGGCCGATCGCCACGAGCCAGGGCGCCGTGGCCGCCACCTCCGGCGCCAGCGCGCCCGAGAACAGGCACGCGGCCTCGGCCCCGCTGTCGTGCAGTTCGCCCAGCAGGTCCGGCCGCGCGGCCCCGTCGACCACGGCCCAGGCGCGCGAGGCCGGATCGGCGAACAGCGCCGGGCGCAGCAGGGACGCCCCGCCCGTCACGCCGCGCCCCCCGCGCGCTTCGCGGCCTCGCACTGCTCGCAGAACGGCGCGCCGCTTTCATGGGCCGCGCGCAGGGCGGCGGCGGTCGGGTTCGCGTCGAGTTCCGCGGGCGTCAGGGGGCGCGGCCGGGCCTGCGGCGCGGGCGGGGCGGCCCCGGCCTCGGCGGTGGCTGCGGCCTTCGGCGCCTTGGGCGCGTTGGGCGCCTTCGCGGCCTGCGGCTTGGTGCCCGCGCCCGAGCCGGCCGCGCCGCCGCTGTTGATCTTGACCATCGGACCGCTGATCGAGACCCCGGACGGCCCGATGTCTACGAAGGAACCGCCGACCTTCAGCGACAGCTGCGACGCGCCCTCGATCACCATGGCGGCGCCCGCCTTCAGGTGGAAGGCGGCGCCGGACTGGATCACCGTCGCCGATCCCGAGGCGAGCAGGAGGCTGCCGCCCGCATCGACGCCGATGTCGCCGCCCGCGGTCAGGCGCCACTCGCCGCCGACATCGTCGTGGCGCGCTCCGCCGGCGGCGGCGAAGGCGTCCCCGCCGACCGTCAGCGCGCGGTTGCCGCCGACCTTCTCCGCGCTGTCGCCGAGCGTCTCGGCGTGGCTGTCGCCCTCGACCTTCAGCAGATCGTCCTTGGCGACGCTGGCATGGCGCTCGCCCAGCACGCTCTCGCGCGCATCGTTCTTCACATGCACGTCGAGATCGCGCTGCGCCTGCAGCAGCACCGTCTCCTCCCCCGCCTTGTCGCGGAAGCGCAGCTCGTTCGACCCGCCGCCGCCGGGGGTGCTGTTGCTGCGGAACGCGACGACGTCGGGCGTCTCGACCGGGTCGTAGGGGGGCTTCGCGGCCGCATTGTAGAGCGACCCCACGATCAGCGGGCGGTCCGGGTCGCCCTCCTCGAAGGTCACGATCACCTCGTCGCCGATGCGCGGGATCGCCATGGCGCCGAAACCCGCCCCCACCCAGAGCTGCCCGACGCGCACGCGGCAGGACGGCGCGCCCGGCAGCCAGTGAAAGCTGACCCGCACCGCGACATGCGCGTGCGGCGTGATCTCTGCGCCCGCATCGCCCGTCACCATCGCGGTCTGGACGCCGGCGATGCGCGGCCAGGGCGTGCGGCGGGGCGGGCGGAACGGCACGTCGCGCCGCGCCGCGACGAAGCGGGTCTCGAACCGCTCCTCCAGGGCCTGCCCGGTGACATAGCCGGGGGCGGTGGCGTCATGCACGGCCTCGACGACGTAATGCGCGGCGTTCTCGCGCGCGACGGGGTGGCCCTCCAGGGTGAACCGGTCTCCGGCGCGCACCTCGCGCAGGTCCGTCGCCGCCTCGATGCGCGCCGCGTCGGCCTGAAGCGCCTCGGCGAAGATCCTCGCGCGCCGCCGCCCGCCGGCGGCGTCGGCGTGGCCGCCGGGATACGCGGCGACCTCCCAGGCCGGGTCCGTCTGTCCCGCGGACCCCTCGGCGCCGAGGTCGGCCCCCGGCGTCGCGGGATTGTAGTCGCGCAGATAGACCCGCCCCGGCCGCAGGCGCCGCGCGGGCCGCCACAGCGTCACGCCATGGCCCTGCCGGGCGTCGCCCGCCTTGTCCGCCCGGAAGGCGTAACGCGGCATGGCCGGATTCTCGGGGAGGCCCGCGACATCGTCGTGAAGGACCAGCGTGTGCGCCCCGTTCTCGTGCTCGAAGGCATAATAGATCCCGTCGCGCTCCATCAGCCGCGACAGGAGGGCGAAATCGCTCTCGTTGTACTGCACGGCATAGGGCAGCGCCGGGTGCTCGCCGCGCAACTCGAGGCGATGGAGGCCGAGATTGTGTTCGCCGAGCACGGCCTCGATGATGTCGGGGACGGACTTGCCCTCGAAGATCCGGCAGGTCTGGCGCAGGGTCAGGAACCAGAGCCAGGGCGCGGCGACGAAGGACAGCGCCACGCCGCCGTCCACCGGCTCTCCCAGCGCGGCCTCGGTGACGAAGCCGTTGAAGTGGCGCGGCGCGTCGGGGTCCGAGGTCTCGACCGTGACCGTCACGTTGCCGGACAGCAGCGCGTCGTGGTCGAATTCCGGATCGGCCGCCACCGCCTCGGCCTCGATCGAGAACATCTCTCCCAGCGCCTCGCGCACCCTGACCCGGCGCAGGCCGATGGCGCCCTCGGGCAGGGGCGTCGCGAGGCGGATGCCCCTCGTGTCCTGGCGCAGCGGTGCGGCGGCGCGGTTCATGCGGCGGCTCCGGACGGGACGATGCGCGCTGTCCCGCCCGCAAGGGTAGCCGATTCCGGCCGCGGGCGAAGATCGATTTTCGCTGTCATCCGCATGGGGCCGAGGGCGCGCGACGACCGCGCGACGACCGCGCGACGACCGCGCGACGACCGCGCGACGACCGCGCGACGAC
>DAIPIU010000004.1:67248-73816 GCA_036770645.1 Rubrimonas sp.
CGCGCGACGGCCGCGTGGCGGCCGAACGGCGGGACTTCGGGCGCGTCCCCCGCCGCGGGGGACGCGGGATGGCGCTTGCGGGGTCGGGACTGTGTTAATCTCGAACCCGTGATCGATGATTCGACTTCGGAGCCACGACCCATGCGCGCCCTCGCCCTCTGCACAGCCGCCTGTCTCCTCTGGATCGCCGCGCCCGACGCCGACGCGGCGCAGAAAGCCGCGGAGATCGAGGCCATGCTGCGCGCCCAGGGTGCCGGTGCCGCTGCGCTTGCCGGGGACACGCGCAGCCTTGCCGTCGAGCGCGACGCGCCCGCCGCGGGGCCGTCGGGCGCGTCCGTGTCGCGCGCGCCGACGGGGCGCGAGCTGCAGGCGGCGACCCCCCGCGTCTCGACCGTCGCCCTGCGGCCGGACGAGCCGCCAGTCGTGCCCGAAGGCCAGCGCATCGACCTGCCCATCACCTTCCAGACGAACAGCGCCGTGCTGCGCCCCGAGGCCGGGCGCATCCTCGACGAACTCTGCGCCGCCATGCGCGGGGTCGCGGCGGAGAATCCCGCCTGGACGTTCAACATCGTCGGCCACGCCGATGCCAGCGGCACGGCCGCGCACAACCTGCGCCTCTCGGCTGCGCGCGCGCGCGAGGTCAAGCGGCACCTCGTGGACGAATGCGGGGTTCCGGCCGCGCGGCTCGAGACCTTCGGGCTCGGCAGCACCCGGCCTCTGCCCGGCGCACCGCCGGTGTCCGAGCAGAACCGCCGTGTCGAGGTGTCGGTGAACGCCGTCTGAGCCGGACACCAAGACGAATCGGTTGAAGCCAATGAATATTTCTTTAGGCAAAGGCCGATGGCCTTTTGTCGGATGGGGCCGGGCGTCGAACTGAGGGTGTCGAGTGCGTGTCGCAGAGTGCTGTGTTGATGAAGGTGCCGAGCTGAAATACTGATTGCCCGCCTGTCCAGCGGGGCAGGCGAGGTCTGTGCTGCCATGATGACCAACCGTTCCGGATTTCTGGCGGCTGCGATGTCGGCCTGCACGCTGGCTGCGGGCGCTGCGCTGGCGCAGACGGCGGGACAGACCCTGCAGCAGGCGGTGCCGGCGGCGCCGGACCCGGAGCGCGCCGCCCTTCCGTCCGCCGCTGGTCCCCCGGGCCCGGCGGCGTCGCCCGGTTCGCTCGGCGCGACGCGCTTCACGCTGGCCGAGGTCGTGCTCGCGGGCGATCCGGTCCCGCCCGGGATCGACGCCGATGCGTCGTCCCGCGCGCTCATCGGCACCGAGATCGGCGCGGCCGAGGCGGTGGCGGCCGCAGCGGCGCTGCAGGCGGCGATCCGCAACGAAGGCTTCGTCTTCACCCGCGTGCTGCCCGTTGTCGACGCCGACGCCGGCCGGCTGACCCTGACGGTGGTCGAGGCGAGGATCGAGGGCGTGGTCATCGAGGAGCCGGGGGATCCCGTCGGCCCTGTGCGCGCCCTGCTCGAACGGCTGGCGGCCCCGCTCGTCGGCCTGCGCAACCCGCGCCTCGCCGACCTCGAGCGCGTGCTTCTGCTCATGAACGACCTGCCCGGAATCACGCGGGCCACCGGGGTCCCGCGCGCGGGCCAGAGCGGCCCCGGCGCGCTCGTCCTGTCGGTGAACGTCGAGCGCGACCCGTTCGTCGGCGTCGCCTTCGCCGACACGCGCCAGCAGCCATCCTTCGGCGAGGGCCTGCTCGGCGCGCAGGTCGAATTCGGCGGCTACGGCTCGGGCGGGGACACCACGCGGCTGACCGGCACCGTGTCGTTCTGGGACACCTGGGACGATCTCGACGAGCGGCAGGTGCTACAGCTCGAACAGAGCCGGTTCTTCGGCGGGGACGGGGCGCGCGTGACCGGCCGGGTGCTCTACGGCCGCAACCGCCCCGGCGACGCGCTCGAGGACCTCGGGCTCGAGGGCGAGGACTGGGAGATCGAGGCCTCCGCCGAATATCCCGTGATCCGCACCCGGCCGCTTTCGGTCTGGGCGCGCGGCGGACTGACCTTCTACGAGACCGAACTCGACATCTCCGGCGGCGATGCGCGCATCACGGACGAATCGCGGCGCGTCCTGTTCGCCGAGGCCGAGGCGCTGGTGCGCGACCCCTACGGCTTCACGACCGTCGCCGTCGGCCTGCGCCAGGGTCTCGACGCCTTCGGGGCCTCCAAGGCGGGCGACCTGGCCAACACGCGCTTCGACGGGCGGCCGGACGCCACCGTCGCCTACGGCGAGATCGAGCGCGAGCAGGGGCTCGGCACGCTCGGCGGCGGCGATCTCGCGCTGTTCGGGCGCGCAGGCGGCCAGTTCGCCTCCGACCCGCTGCTCGGCGGCGAGGAGTTCTCGCTCGGCGGCACGACCTTCGGCCGCGGCTACGACCCGTCCGAGCTGCTGGGCGATCATGGCGCGGCGGCGACGGTCGAACTGCGCTGGCGCAAGCGCTTCTTCGTGCAGGGCGAGGCGGTCCAGACCGAACTCTACGGCTTCGGCGAGGGCGGCGCGGTCTGGAACATCGGCGCGGGCGGAACCGGCCAGGACGACCTCGCCTCGCTCGGCGTGGGGCTGCGGGCCTTCCTGCCGCGCGACGCCTTCCTCGGCGTGGAGCTGGCGAAGCCCGACACGGCCCTGCGCCGCACGGAGGAGGACGATGTGCGGATCTTCTTCCTCGCGCAGAAGCGCTTCTGACCCGCAGCGGAGTTCCAGCCCATGCGCCCGTCCCCTGCCCTGCGCCGCCTGCGGACCGCCGCCTCCCCCCTCGCGCTGGCCGCTGCGCTGACGCTCGCGGGGCCCGTCTGGGCGGGTCCCGAGGGCGGGCAGGTGACGCGCGGCCAGGCCGCGATCCGGCAGGACGGGCGGACCACGACCGTGACGCAGGGCTCGCCCCGCGCGGTGCTGGAATGGCAGGGCTTCGATGTCGGGGCCGACGAGACGGTGCGCTTCGAGCAGCCCGACCGCAACGCGGTGACGCTGAACCGCGTGCGCGGCGCGACGCCCAGCGACATAGCGGGGGCCATCGAGGCCAACGGCAATGTCTGGATCCTCAACCGCAACGGCGTGATGATCCGCGACACGGCCCGCATCGACGTCGGCGGCCTCGTCGCCTCGAGCGCGGACATCCCCGACGACGCCTTCATGGCCGGCAACAACCGCCTCACCATCCCCGGCGCGCCGGGGGCTACGGTCTCGAATGCCGGACGCATCACGGCCCGCGAGGGCGGGCTGGTCGGCCTCGTGGCCCCGCATGCCGAGAATTCGGGCGTGATCGAGGCGCGGCTCGGCGCCGTGGTGCTGGGGGGGCGCGCCGGCCTCGCGGTCGACCTCGCGGGCGACGGCCTGCTCGCCTTCGAGATCGGCGAGGACGCGCTGGCGGGCGCTGCCGCGGTCTCGGCCATGAACACGGGCGAGATCCGCGCCGCGGGCGGCCGGGTGCTGATCGCGGTCGAGGACGCCGCGGCGCTGGTCGACGCCTCGGTCTCGGTTGCGGGCCTCGTCGAGGCCCCGACGCTGGGGGCCGCCACGGGCGCGGTCGAGATCGCGGGCCGCGACGTCGCGGTGACCGGCCGCGTCGCGGCCGCCGGGGCCGCCGCGGGCGAGGATGGCGGGCGGATCGCGGCGCGCGCCCGCCGCGCGACCGTGGCGCAGGGCGCGACGCTCGATGCGTCGGGCGCGCGCGACGGCGGCCGGGTGGACGTGGTGGCGAGCGAGAGCGCCTTCTTCGGCGGCTTCGTCTCGGTGAAGGGCGGCGCGCGGGGCGGCTTCGTCGACACCTCCGCCCCCGATCTGCGCGTCAGCGGCTTCGTCGACGCCGGCGCCGGGCCGGGGGGCGTGGCGGGTGAGTGGCTGATCGATCCGGTGAACTGGGTGATCGGCGAGACGCTCGGGGATCAGATCGCGTTCGGGGGCGCGACCCTTGAGGTAAGCCTCGAAGCCGGGGCAATCGCCGATGCGCTCCTGGCCGGAACGAACGTCACAGTCGACACCGCCGGTCCGCCGGGCGCGGTCTCGAACGTCGACCCCGACAGGGTCGGCGAGCCGCCGGAAGGTGTCGGCGACATCGTGCTCGCGACGGGTCTGGGCGCGCTGAACGTCACGGGCACGCCGATCTTGTCCTTCGTCGCCGACAACGACATCACATTTCTGCCCGACAGCGGCGGGGTGGTGCAGATCGGGGGGGGCGGCGCGCTGGAGATAAGCCTGACCGCGGGCCGGGACGGTGGCGGGGCGATCGCCGCGAACGGCGCACCGATCCAGACGCTCAACACCGGCGCGGTCACGGTGACGGCACCGGGCGCGGTGGCGCTCGGGGCGGTGACAGGCGGGGCCGTCGCGCTGTCCTCGACCGCGGCGGGCGGTCTGAGTGTCGGACAGGTCTCGGCAAGCGCGCTGACGCTGACCAGCGACGTCGACGGCGTGACCATCGACGTCGGCGACGACGCGTTCGGCACGCCCTTCACCGCCACGACCATCGTCTCGGCGGGGCCGGTGTCCATCACCGCCGGCGCTCTCGGCGATCTCGATGGGATCAACGCCGCCTCCGACTTCGCGGCGCTGTCGCTGTTCGCGCCCGCCGCGCTGACGCTCGACGACGACGAAGGCGGCGCGGGACTCGAATCCGCGACGCTCGATCTGGTCGCGCTGTCGGCTGCGACGGGCCTGACCGATCTCGCGGTGACGACCGCCGCCGGCGACCTGACGCTCGCGCCGGTGCCGAACGACGCCGTGCAGGCCCTGTCGCTGAACCTGCTGGCCGAAGCCGGGACGGTGGCGATCGAACTCGATGCGACGGCCGGCAACGAAAGCGAGATCGCAGCGCTGACCGCCACGGGCATCTCGGGCATCACGGGCATCGCGGTGGACGGCGGCGAGGGCGGCGTGCTGCGCACGCTTGCGGGCGATCTCGACCTGCTGGCCACGGATGGCGCGATCGCGCTGGACGGCGCGCCGACGCTTGAGGCGTCCGCCACCCTCGCCCTCTCGGCGCCCCTCGGCGTGCAGGCGCTCGACGATGCGATCCTGATCTCCGGGGGCGCGCTCGAACTGCCCGACGGCTCGGCGTTCGCCGCGGCGCTGACGGCGACGGCCGAGGGGGATGTCACCAATGCGGGCGCGCTGAGCGTCGCGGGCGCGGGCAGCTTCACCTCGAACACCGGCGACATCCTGCTCGAGGGCGTCGATCTCGATCTCAACGCCGACCCGCTGGTGGGCAACAGGTTCGCGGCCGCGGGATCGGTGACGGTGGATCAGGCCACCGGCGGCTTCGCGCTGGCCCCGGGCGGCGGCGCCGCCGTGACGGCCAACGGCGCCGTGACGCTGGCGGGCGAGGGCGTCCGCCTGTTCGACCAGGACCCGACCCGGTTCGGCGGCGATTTCACCACGGTCGCCCTGATCGAGCGGCAGGAGGTGCCCGGCGGGATCGCGCTGACCGACGATCCCGGCGACCGGGAGGCAAGCGCGCCGGACGCCTTCGACGTGACCGTTTTCGACGGCGTGTCGCCCGCAGGGCTCGCCTTCACGACGACCGGCGCCGGCACGGCGATCACCGTGGCGGGCGTCGATCTCTCCGCTTCGCCCGTCAACGACCTCACGCTCGTCTCCGCCGCGGGCCTGACCTTCGATGGCGCGACGACGGTGGACGGCGATCTCTCCGCGACGGCGCAGGACGGCGCGATCGCGGACGCGGCCGGCGCGGCGGTCGCGGTGGGCGGCGTCGCGACCCTGCTGGCGGAGGACGGCGCGGGCGGCTTCTCAGCCATCACGCTCGACAACGTGGATGGCGGCGGCGCGGGGCTGCATGATTTCGGCGGCGCCGTGACCGCGACCGGCGCGGCGGTGACGCTGGTCGATGCGACCGCGCTGACCCTCGGGGCCATCGCGGCGGCAAGCCTGTCGGCCACGGCGCAGGGCGGGGCGATCACGGACACGGCAGGGGCCGCCATCGCGGTGAGCGGCGCGACGACGCTGGCGGCGGCGACGCCGGACGATGCGACGCGCTTCGACGTCGCGCTCGACAACGTCGATGGCGGCGGCGCGGGGCTGCATGATTTCGGCGGCGCCGTGACCGCGACCGGCGCGGCGGTGACGCTGGTCGATGCGACCGCGCTGACCCTCGGGGCCATCGCGGCGGCAAGCCTGTCGGCCACGGCGCAGGGCGGGGCGATCACGGACGCGGCGGGGGCGGCCCTCACGGTGGCCGGCGCGACGACGCTGGTCGCCCAGACCGCCGACGCGGCGAACCGCTTCGACATCCTGCTCGACAATGACGGCCATGCCTTCGGCGGGCTGGTGTCGCTGACGGCCGAGGACGCGACGCTCGACGCGCTCGGGGCCGGGCAGACCGCGGCGCTGCGGCTCACGGCGGACACGGCGGCCGACGGAACGGCGGACCCCACCATCGCGGACGCCGCGGGCGACCTGACCGTGGCCTCCGCCAGCGCGCTGACCTTCGAGGGCGCGACCGCGGTGGACGGCGATCTCTCCGCCGCGGCCCGCGGCGGGGCCATCACGGACGCGGCCGGGGCGGCCCTCACGGTGGCCGGCGCGACGACGCTGGTCGCCCAGACCGCCGACG